>JAOAUI010000411.1 GCA_030157685.1 Ferruginibacter sp.
CAGGATGATAACGATCATTAAAATAGGAATAGGGCCTGGAAATGATCTTTTGGTTGCCATGTAGTTGTTTTAGGTTTTGTTATGTAGCTGGTTCTTTATTCAACCAATGACGGGGGTGTGCAAAACCCCGACAACGGCTAACTACCGATAGCTATCGGTACTGTTGGCGGTTATTTATAAACCTACCCGTCTTTTTTCTTCAATTGCTGAATTATTCCTTTACACTGTTTACTTCAATCCAATAGCCATCAATATCCTGAAAAAAAATCTGTTTTATGCCATCCGCCCTTATGTTAACTGTATTGGGCTTTCCCGGCCAGTCAGAGAAGTTAATCTTCATTTCCCGCAGCCTGTTTACAAAGGCATCAAAGTTTTTTGTTGTAAGTGCCAGGTGAACAGCTTTGTTGATGGTTACCGGTTCTTTTAAATCCGAAATAAGGTGCAGCTCTTTATCTTCTCCCAGCGAAAACCAGCGCCTGGCAGGATGGCCGGTGCGGTTGGTAATTTCGGTAAGCTGTAAAACTTTTTTATAAAAATCGGCCGAAGCATGAACATCTTTTACCGACAAAGCCATGTGGTTGAAAGTAAAATTGAAAGTATCCTGTGCGTGCAGCAGCGTGCCTGATGTTATTGCGATTGCAATAAAAATTATTTTTTTCATTGTTAAAACGTTTTGTTTTTTATAAATAACGCAGCTGCCATTTTTCTTTATGGCTGATTTTATGATTATCGTACCATTTGTAAAATGTATACAATGTTCCTTAAAGAAAAGCATTTACAGGCATATTACAAAGCATGGAGCAACAAAACAGGGAGGTGAATTACTTAGGCTTGTATTCAAATACCAGCAGGGCATTTTCTTCCAGGCTGGCACTGGCAAACAGTTCGTAGCGTTTTTTGCCGGCAGTAATAACGATGAGTGCGGTATTGGGTGGTATACTGCCGAGGTTTTCAGCAAATAAAGTGATTTCGTGGCGGGTTTGATTTTCGTCCAGTTCTATATTCAGTTCAACACCTTTTTCCGATAGCAGCTGGTGCGTTAGTAACATTTTGCCATTGTACAATATGCTTACCGTATCGCCATCCATAATGGCATTGTCGTACACTTTTAAGTTGATGGTTTTTACATCTACTTCTATACGGCTTTGCTCTTTATTTTTTCGCTGGGCAAGTGTTTTGGGAAGAGCAATAGTATCTTTTTTAATTTCAACCGGGGCTATAACAACAGGCGGCACACTGTCTTTTGGTTTTTCGGGTGTAATGATCTTTACAACCGGTGGCACACTGTCTTTTGGGGGAGTAATCTTTTTTGCTATCGTATCTGGTTTCTTTTTGTCCCTGGCAATACAGTCCTTCATTAACTCAATATATTCATAAGGCTGGTCAGCTACTTTTTTTATGTACACATATTGTAAGGAAGTCTGTGCTTCAAAAGGGTCACGTTCAAAACCACGTTGAATCCCTTGTCCAAAATCCCGGAAAAAATCTGAGAAAATTCTGGCTGCACTTGGTTTGTCTTCTAAAAACTCTGCACCTCTCACTGTTTTATAATTTAAATTGAGTGTCATCAACACATGGCTGCCGGAGTTTTCCAGGAAATATTTTCCGCTGATGGTCAGTATTTTTCTTTCTTTATCAAAGCTGCCTTCAAAAAAAGCTTTACAATAACTTCTTTTATCGGCTATTACATGATCGCGGGTGTAGCCACATATTTTATTGCCTGTTTGTATAATATTCAGCTGCAGAAACTGGTCGTTGCCCAGGTCGCCCTCCCAGGTGCCTGTTAAATTCTGTGCCGGTAAATTAATTGCCAGTACAATCAGCGTTAGCGAAATGATATATCGTTTTGTGAAAAACATTACTGATTAAAAATAAAAGAAAAAATGCAGATAAAATGTTAAGAAGAATTAAATGATTGGCCCGCAGATATTGCTGATGTGGCAGATACGAAAGAAGTTTTCAGCGTAATCTGCTGCATCAGCGGGCCATATTAATTATACATTCATCAGATCCACCAGCTCATTAATAATTCTGGTCAATTCTTTTTTGCGGGCTTTTACTTCTTTCATGTTTTCAAAATACATCATGCGCCTGTCTTTATAATCGCCTTCCAGCAGGGCCGATTTTATTTTTACAATGGCAGGATGATGAAAGATAAGATGCACATGCTGCTTTGCCTTTACATGAATGGTAGCCAGGTCGTCAACATAAAAAAAACTGGGAGCATTCCATTTTACCCTTTCGCAAATTTTACGGTTAGCTTTTATGATAGCCCTTACGGCTTCTATTTCAGCCTTAAGCGGATGCTCAAGCTGCT
>JAOAUI010000412.1 GCA_030157685.1 Ferruginibacter sp.
ATTTGCCTATCAGCAATCCCAGAAGCCAGCAAATTAAAGTGCTTAAAAAGCTTTTAAAAAAAGCAAGGTTTACCGAATTTGGCCAGCGTTACCGTTTTGATGACGTGTTGATGAGCACTCATCCCGGTAAAAAATTTCAGGAAAACGTTCCAACCTTCGACTATAATAAGATTTACGATGCCTGGTGGTATAAGGCCAAAGAAGGCAGTCCGGATGTTTGCTGGCCGGGGGTAATTAAGTATTTCGCATTAAGCAGCGGCACCAGCGATGCAACCAGTAAATTCATTCCCATTACCAAAGACCTTATAAGGGCTAATACTGTTACCAGTTTTAACCAGTTGCTAAGTTTAACCAAATACGATAATATTCCCCGCAGTTCAGTAGGTAAAGGCTGGCTGATATTGGGCGGCAGCACACAACTGCAAAAAGGGCCAACCTATTTTGCCGGCGATCTGAGCGGTATTCAGCAAAGAAATATTCCTTTCTGGTTTCAGGGCCTGGGCCTGTACAAGCCCGGTAAAAAAATTGCCAAGGTAAAAGACTGGGCAACCAAACTGGAAGAAGTGGTGAACAATGCACCCAACTGGGATATTGGTTTTATTGTGGGCGTACCGGCATGGCTGCAGTTGTGTATGGAGAAGATCATTGAAAAGTATGAGCTGAAAAATATTCATGAAATGTGGCCCAACCTGGCTTTTTATGTACATGGCGGCGTGGCAATGGAGCCTTATAAAAGAGGATTTGAAAAATTACTGGGTAAACCCATTACTTATATTGAAACCTACCTGGCCAGCGAAGGCTTTTTAGCCTATCAAAACAGGCAGGATGCTGCGGGCATGCACCTGGCGCTTAACAATAACGTATTTTTTGAGTTTGTTCCTTTTGATCATAATAATTTTGATGCTGAAGGAAATATGGTTGAAGAACCCGAGGCTTATATGATTCATGAAATTGAAGAGAATAAGGATTATGCAATTCTGATAAGCACCAATGCAGGGGCCTGGCGCTATGCCATTGGCGATACGGTGAAATTAGTTGACAGGGAAAGAAGTGAGATCATCATCACTGGCCGCACCAAGCACTTTTTAAGCCTGGTTGGCGAGCACCTGAGTGTAGACAATATGAACAAAGCCATTGAAATGGTAAGTGATGAATTGAATATTTCTATACCCGAGTTTACGGTAGCAGGCGTACCATACGGAAACTTTTTTGCCCACCAATGGTATGTGGCAACCGATGATAAGGTTGATGCCGAGGATTTAAAAACACGCATTGATGATAAACTGAAAGAACTGAACGACGATTATATTGTAGAGCGCCGCCACGCATTAAAAGAAATAATGGTTACCGTTTTACCCGAAAGTACTTTTATGGAATTTATGAAAGCCAAAGGAAAAATTGGTGGCCAACATAAATTTCCCAGGGTGCTTAAAGGCAAGATGCTGGAAGACTGGCAGGGTTTTTTAAACGGAGAAAAGATATCTTAATTTTTATTACACGAATTTTTAAACACGAATTCTGTTTTGTGATTCGAAATTCGTGTAATTCGTGCCTCCAATTCGTGTAATAAAAAGATTAATAATTCACCACCGGGCATGCAATACCCTTATCCCTGTTTCCAAACTTGTAAATAATACCTGCAGAAGTACTGTGATAATGGTCCTTCAGTTTTGGATTGGCCGATTGGCTGAATCCATCCAGGTAATCTGTAAAAATAAATCGGTATGATGTTTCTAAGTTAACAGAAAACCTGTTGGATATTGGATACTCGGCGCCAACACCAACCGGTACCGAGAAAAGTGCACGGGGCGTACCTCTTGCGTTATCAATGGCAAGGCCGTTTACCACTTCAGAACCTTCTCCAAAAACAGTTGGGTCCATACGGCTGTAATCTTTTCTTACCCTTATTAATGAAACGCCTGCGCCGGAAAAAATATATGGCATGATGCCCTTGTCTTCATAGTTTTTACCTAAAATATTCCATACCAGTTGCGCCGAAAACTCTTTAACCGGCGTAGTAAAATAAAAATTCCGCTGCTGCCTGTATTCTGGTTTGCTGTAGCGGCTGTCATCGCCTTTTAATCTTGCAAAGCTAAAATGAACACGTGCTGCCAGAAAATGATTGATGGGCTTTTTTGCAAAAAAAGAAAAGCCCGGTTGTATGGTTCTGAATGAGCCCAGGGTTTGTGGTGTAAGGTCGCCCTGGTAAATATAAATGCCGCCATTAAGCCCCACACTCATGTCTTTATAAAACTGGGCATGGCTATTACCGGTAATAAATAAAA
>JAOAUI010000413.1 GCA_030157685.1 Ferruginibacter sp.
CGTTTCCAGCGCCACCACCTCAAGGTGGTGCGTCTACCAATTTCGCCACCCGGGCGTGAAAGTTAAAAGTTAAAGGTTGATAGTTGAAAGTGCCTTAAGCTAATAACAGTTTGCAAATGTAAAAGATTATTTTCTCAATACAATTCTGAAGGTGGTTCCTTTTCCGGGTTCAGATTGTTTTACAAACAATTCTCCATTATGATATTGCTCTATAATTCTTTTGCAAAGCGTTAAACCCAGCCCCCAGCCGCGTTTTTTGGTGGTAAAACCCGGTTTAAAAACCTTGCTTATATTTTGTTTGCTGATGCCCTTGCCCGAATCAATTACATCTACCGTAACCTGCGTTGTTTCGTTTTTTATGTTTACCTGTATGGCTCCCTTGCCTTCCATGGCATCTAACCCATTCTTCAGTAAATTTTCAATCACCCAGTCAAACAGCGGGCCATTGATCATGGCTTTTACTTCAGTTTCACCATAGCTGTTAATACTGAAGGAAACACTATTAGGTGATCTTCTTTTAATATAGCTCACCATATTTTCAACCTGTACAATAATATCATTCAGCTCCAGCTGCGGTGTGCTGCCAATTTTTCCAAAGCGGTCACTTACCAGTTTCAGGCGATCTACATCCTTGCTCATTTCGGGTACTATTTTTTCCATGCCGGGCGTTTCTCTCAGCATTTCTACCCAGCCCTGTAATGAGGTTAGCGGGGTTCCCATTTGGTGTGCAGTTTCTTTTGCCATGCCGGCCCAAACCTGGTTTTGAGTTGATTTATTGCGGGTGGTTATTGCAATCAAAGTAATGAGGATAAATAACGCTACAATAAACAGCTGCACAATAGGGTAGTACCTTACCTGTTTTAATAAAAAAGATTCGCCATAAAAAACCTTGTTGGTTTGTAGAGAGTCAAATGGATTTTGCCAAACTATTGGCTGATTTAATTTTTTAAATTCATTGAGTTTATCAACCAGGTACAATCTGTTTCTTATGATCTCTGCAGAGTCAAGATTGCGGTGGTCGAGGATACTGTCTTTTTCAGTTACCGTTATCATGGGTATATCCCTGCTATTCTCTGTTAATATTTTGATGGTTAAATTTAATGCTGAACCTGTACTATTAGGGTTGGCTAATTCTTTTGAAGCCTCCACCCACTGCTCAATCTTTATTTTTTCTTCAGCAGCAATTTTTTTGGCCAGGTGGTTGGAGTAAAATACAGTACCGGTTACAATAGCAATTGCAATTACAGCCAAAACAGTGCGCCAGTTAAGCAGGGAATTAAACATGCAGTAAAAATAAGGAATAACTGAGATGCTGTGCCATTGGGCATTAAGAAATATAGTATGTTTGTGCAAAAAATAAGTAAAGCTAAATAGTAGTACTGACGATGAACGGATTGCGACGCAACAGTGTTCAATTAAGAAACTATGGCTGGTATTAAAAATGCAAAATCCATCAGTAGCAATTGTTATTTTAAACTGGAATGGCAGAAATTTTTTAGAGAAATTTTTGCCATTTGTGGTTGCTTCAACCTACATAAACAAAAAAATAATTGTTGCAGATAATGCCTCCTCGGATGATTCAGTTGATTTTTTAAAAGCGCATTATCCACAGATTGAGATTGTACAAAACAACAGCAACGAAGGTTTTGCCAAGGGGTACAATACGGCATTAAAGCAGGTTACGGCCGATTACTATATTTTACTGAACAGCGATGTGGAAGTTACGCCGGGCTGGATAGGGCCTGTGATTGAATTAATGGAATCGGATACCGCCATTGCCGCCTGCCAACCAAAATTACTGGCATACAATAATAAAGAACTGTTTGAATATGCCGGAGCCAGTGGTGGCTGGCTGGATAATTTTGGTTATCCATTTATGAGGGGCCGCATTTTTGATATCTGCGAAAAAGATACCGGGCAATATGATGATGCTGCCCCCTGTTTTTGGGCTAGCGGTGCTGCTTTTTTTGTGCGCTCTGCTGTTTTTCATGAACTAAAAGGTTTTGATGAATACTTTTTTGCACACCAGGAAGAGATTGATCTTTGCTGGCGGGCACAACTGGCCGGCTATAAAATTTATGTGCAGCCGGCATCTGTTGTTTACCATGTTGGTGGCGGAACATTGCCCAAAGGCAACAGCCTGAAAGCCTTTCTTAATTTCAGAAATAACCTGATCATGCTGTCGAAAAACCTATCATTGGGAGCAGCCTTGTGGAAAGTACCGGTAAGGATGCAGCTTGATGCATTATCTGCCTGGCGGGGTTTGTTAAGCGGCGACCGGGGGT
>JAOAUI010000414.1 GCA_030157685.1 Ferruginibacter sp.
TTGATAGACCGTGCCAATGAAATTTTAAAACAACTGGAAGACAGCAGGGAAGGAGCCGAAGGAATTAACCTGGAGGAAAACATGAAAAAATTATCTGTCCCCAAAATGCAGCTCAGTATTTTTGATGCACACTCTGCCACTTTTGATGAAATAAGAAATTTACTGGAAGCTGTTGATATAAACCGTTTAACACCTGTGGAAGCTTTATTAAAATTGCAGGAGATAAAAGGAAAAGTTAAGTAGCGGCATTAAATTTGTTGAAGATTGTGTAATTATTCAGATTCTTTCATCAAACCTGTTAAAACCTTACTATGGCTTGCAGCATTAATGCTATTAAAAGGGTCTTTGTAATAATTTTACCGCACTTATGATTAAAAAAATACTTTTCCTGGTTGTTTTTTGTTTTACAATACTAACACAGGGGAATGCCCAAATCTGTACTGCACTGGGGCAAAACCCAGCTACGGCTTTTCCTGTTTGCGGTACCGCGACATTCCCACAAACCACTGTACCGTACTGTGGCGGCAGAAACATACCGGCGCCGCCCTGCCCACGTGGCCCCTTTTCTGATAAAAATCCATTTTGGTATAAGTTTACCTGTTTTGCAACGGGTACATTAGGATTTCAAATTACACCCAACCAGCCCGAAGATTACGACTGGGAAATATTTGATATTACAGGCCGCAATCCGGATGATGTTTATTCAGACGCCAGTTTGATCGTTGCATATAACTGGAGTGCCGAGTTTGGTATTACCGGCACCAGTGCTTCGGCCAGCAGTTTGCGTGAGTGCGATGGACCCGGCGTGCCTTTAATGAGTGCCATGCCTACATTAATTGCAGGGCATAATTACATTTTACTCGTCAGCCATTTTACAGATACACCCAATGGATATAATCTTACGTTTGGCGGTGGCACGGCCAGCATTACTGATGTTAAAGAACCTCATATGGAAAGTGCCCGTGCTGCCTGCGATGGTACAAAAGCTACGGTTAAGCTAAATAAAAAAATGAAGTGCACCAGCCTTACTCCTTCGGGATCGGAATTTACCATTACCCCACCATTAGCGAATGTTATTTCGGCCACAGCGCTTGGCTGCACTACCAGTTTTGATATGGATTCGCTGATACTTACATTAGATGCACCATTGCCTCCGGGCACATACACCATCAGCATTCGAAATGGTATTATGCCCCCTGATGGCAATACCATAATTGATAATTGCGACAACGGAATACCGGTTGGTGAAAACATTCCCATGATAGTTTATCCACTGGTGCCAACACCGATGGATAGCATATCGCCTCTCGGTTGTAAACCCGATGAGGTAATATTAGTCTTCAAAAAAAATATAAAGTGCAGCAGCATTGATCCCTTAGGCGGCAATTTTGATATAGCAATCATTGCAGGATCTGAACCGGTGAGGGTTATAAGTGCCTCGGGTGTTTGTAATGCAGATGGATTGACACCCATTATTAAAGTAAAACTTGCTGCCAATTTATCGGCACCCATCAGAACAAAAGGGACTTACCGCATAAGTTTGATAAATCCTATTACCGATGAGTGTGGACAGATAACCACTTCCGGAAGCCTCATCTTTAATACCAAAGACACGGTGAATGCAGATTTCAGCTACGCCATTAAATATGGCTGCGACAGGGATACCATCAATTATTTTCATGATGGTGCCAATGAAGTGAATTTCTGGAAATGGAATTTTGACCGGACAAGAAGCAGCAGCCTGCAAAACCCAACCATATTGTACGGCACACCGGGGCTTAAAAAAACTTATTTAATTGTATCCAATGGCACATGCCGGGATAGCAGCGATACCGTTTCCATATTTATTGATAATGTAGTGGAGGCAGCATTTGAAGCCACCTCAGTTGTTTGCCCCAATGAACTGGCAACATTTAAAAATAACAGTACCGGAAATCTGGTGAACTGGCGCTGGGATTTTGGCAATGGTATCATCAGTAATTTACCCGATCCGGCTCCGCAATCTTATCCGGTTCCCAGGGCTACCATCAATGTTTTACCAAGATTGATTGTACAAAATAACCGGGGGTGTTTTGATACGGCGATACAAAAAATTGTGGTGCCCAACAGTTGTTATATTGCCGTGCCCAATGCCTTTACACCCAATAACGACGGGCTTAATGACCAGTTGTATCCTTTAAATGCCTACAAAGCAAACGATCTGTTGTTTCGGGTGTATAACCGTGTTGGCCAATTGGTTTTTGAAACCCGTGACTGGACAAAAAGATGGGATGGAAGAT
>JAOAUI010000415.1 GCA_030157685.1 Ferruginibacter sp.
CTGGCGTATAAATAACAGCGCTGCAAATGTTCCAAGAAAAGCAATACTTACATCTAATTTTTGAACACGGGTAACAACAATAAACCCCAAACTCAAAACCCCAAACAGTATTACAGCGCCGCTGCCCCATTGGCCGGGGCTTATCCATGCATTGCCGGTTAAAAAAATGGCAGCAACAATGCCCAATGCCGAAGGATTGAAAACATGCTTGCCATTGATTCGTATTATATATTTTGAAAAAATGGAAACTGCAGCAGCAAAAACCGCCACCCACCAGTAATTTGTTTTTAATAACAGGCTTAACCCGAAAGAAGAAATCAGTACAGAAGGAATTCCGTTTTTAAGCCGCAGCAGAAAAAGGATATTTTTCTTACCCAAAAAATACTCACACACAAACTGTGCAGCAAGACTTGTTGTAAAGTAAGTTGCATATAGCCAGCTCTCATTACGCCAATGCAAAAACAAAATACCATAGCTTAAAAAAACACTTTGAAAAATGATTTGAAAGTACCGGGCGTCTTTAAATAAATTGGGTAAATGCATAACAGCTGAATTTGTGTATAGGATGAAACGGGCAATCTGATTACACAAGTCATTTGTTAAAAATTAGTAAACAGATTGAAAATAAATATTTATGGAAAAACCTCAAAGCTGCATCGCCGCCTGTCATAAAAATTGTACCAGTCTTATTTTAATTTCTTATTTTGAATAGAAAAGAATAAACCGGTAACAGTATGCAGGAATGTGTAAAGTAAATGACAGGCGGGAATATAGGCGGATAAAGAATGAAGCTTTTGTATATTATGTATTGTCTTGCAGAAAAACTACTATGAGAAAATTATCACTTTACATTATCGCAACCTGTTTTACTGCTGCCATACAGGCACAGAAACTCCCTTGCAGCAATCCTGTTTACCGCCAGTTTGATTTTTGGATAGGAGAATGGGAGGCCTTTGACCCCGGTGGAAAAAAAGCCGGCGATAGCAAGATCAGTTTGATACTGGATAGCTGCATTATTTTTGAAGAATGGACAAGCGCATCGCTGCAACAGGGGCTTCGTTATGCAGGAAAAAGTTTTAATACCTACAACGCTGCTACCAAACAATGGCAGCAAACCTGGGTTGATAATGTGGGAGGAACCAATGAATATTTGCAGGGCAAATACGGGAATTGCCAGATCATTTATTTATCTACGCCATTTAATATCAGTAAAGACAGCATAGCGATACGGAAAATGACCTTTACCAATTTAAGTACTGATAAACTGAGGCAGCACGGCGAAATAAGCAAAGACAATGGGCTGACATGGGCTACGGAATATGACCTGGAATATCGAAGAAAAAAAATTAATTGAGCATGAAGACATCAGTAACAACATCCTGTATGCTGATTTTAATGCTGCTAATTACAAGCGCCTGTAATAATAACAAGAAAGAAGAATATTTTTCCGGAGAGGTTGTTTACTTATATACTTATGAAAGCAGCATATTAAATACAGATTCCCTGGCAAAAGAAAGGCCGTTAAAAGGGATATTCAGATATGATCTGGATAATTACCAAAGTCAGTTTCTGGGGAAAGATACTTTTACTTATTATTATTCGGGCAGCCTGAACAAGGCTTTATCACAAACCGGCAGCAGCCAGCATTATGAGTGTGAAGATTATGGAATGGCTACAGATTCGGTAATAAGCTGGAAAATATACCCGGCAGATGAGCAAGTTCTTGGACAGAATTGTGATATCCTGGAATTGCAGAAAAAAACATCTTTTGTACAATATTATGTAAGCAGTGAAGAAAAAACAGCGCCGGCAACATACCAAAAACACAAAGCCTATAACTGGGATGTTTATGGAGAAAAAGCAAATGGCGGTTTAATATTGAAAATGGAACACCGCTTTAAGATATTTACCATGAAAGGAATTGCAACGGACTTAAAAAAACAGGATGCTAAATTCAGGGCTATTGAAATAGACGAAAAGAAAATGATTGAACTATGTAACTCACAACGTCAGGATGACGATAAAAAATAAAACATGAAAAAACTACAACTGCTTTATGCAATAACTTTTATTGCCCACGGGGTACTATGTACAAATCTTGCTACTGCTCAAATGGATGTACCGCCAAGTGGTGGAAATCCCCGGGCCACCATTTCGGAAGAGGTGGGTATAACATCCATAACTATTAAATACAGCCGGCCCGATGTAAACAAACGGGAAGGAAAAATTTATGGCGATGGTAACCTGGTTCCTTATGGCTTTACCACAAACAGTTTTA
>JAOAUI010000416.1 GCA_030157685.1 Ferruginibacter sp.
CGTTTAAACTAAACGGATCGGAAGGGTTTGCGGCCACACATAAAAACCAATAGCCCAATAAAATGAACATGCCCACCACAAATGAGCCACGCACTTTAAAATAATGAACAATGACCGAAGCGAAAAAATAACTGACAGCAATGCGCTGCAGTACGCCGAAGATGCGGAGGTTTTCAAAAGGCTTTGCAATAAAATTACCGGCATCGTTATACTTTATAAAAGGAAACCAGTTTAAAAACATGCCGATACCAAAAATCAGTAGCGAACGCTTTATTACTTTTTTCCAGAAAGCACTTTCGCCTGCTGCATCTAACTTTGGCATTACAAAAGCCATGGCATTGCCTACGGCAAATAAAAAGAAAGGAAAAACCAAATCGGTTGGTGTAACGCCATGCCAGCTTGCATGCTCCAGGGGCGGAAAAATATGTCCCCAGCTGCCGGGGTTATTTACCAAAATCATGAGTGCTACTGTGGCACCACGAAAAACATCGAGGGAGTAAAAGCGTTGGTTCATACAGCAGAGTTTTTACTTTTTTGCTAGTCTTTTATTTTACTTTTTTGCTTCTCCAAAAAAGTAACAAAAAAGGAGCCCCGAAATCGATTACAGCCCGATTTCGGGAAGGAGCCCTGATTATACATTTGTACTACTGTTAACTGAGATTTTGTTCCCTGATGTTTAGAGCTCAATAACTTAATAGCTTTTAATAGTTTAACAGTGTGGGTTTGAAGTTACTCAAATTCTTTCACTCAACTCAAGCCAGCGCATTTCTTTTTCATCAAGCAATTGAACAATGGTGCTGATGCGTTCGGCTGCTTTTTGCAGGGCATCATAATCCATGCTGCCGGCATTCATTTTTTCTTCCAACGTTGTTTTCTCTTTTTGCAGTTCGGGGATTTCTTTTTCCAGCTGTTGAAACTCAAATTTTTCTTTGAAGGAGGGTTTATTAGTTTGTGGTTTATTGTTGGTTGTTTGTGGTTGTTCAGCCTTTACTTCAGGGATCGGCTTGACAGCCGAAGGATTCTTTTCTTCAGCTGCTTTGTATTCACGATATAAAGTATAGTTGCCAGGAAAATCTTTGATCACACCATCGCCTTCAAAAGCAAAGAGGTGATCAACCATGCGGTCCATAAAATACCTATCGTGACTCACAATTAAAATGCAGCCGGGAAAATCAAGCAGGAATTCTTCCAGTGTTCTTAAAGTTTGCAGATCAAGATCATTGGTAGGTTCATCTAAAATTAAAAAATTAGGGTTGAGAAAAAGAATGCTCAGTAAATGCAGCCTGCGTTTTTCGCCGCCACTTAACTTACTAAGTGGTGTGTATTGCTGCTCGGCCGCAAAACCAAATTTCTCCATGAACTGTGTGGCAGAAATTTTACCACCATCAGCCAAAGGAAAAAATTCGGCAAAATCTTTTACATAATCAATGGCACGTTTATCTTCCTTGTATTGCAAACCTTCCTGGTTAAAATTGCCAAACACAACTGTGTCGCCATGGTTAACCTTGCCACTGTCGGGCATTTCCTGCTGCAGGGCTATTTTTAAAAAGGTAGATTTGCCAATGCCGTTCTTGCCCACAATGCCAATGCGTTCGCCTCTTTTAAAGGTATAATCAAATCCTTTCAGAATTACTTTATCGCCATAACTCTTGTTTATTTTTTTCATTTCCAAAACCTTGCCGCCAAGCCTGGTCATTTTTACCTGCAGATTAATATCAGTTTCTTCCTTGCGTTGGTTTACCCTTTCTTCAATATCAACAAAAGCATCCTGCCGCGATTTTGATTTGGTAGTACGTGCTTTGGGTTGCTTGCGCATCCATTCCAGTTCTTTACGAAAAATATTTTTATCTTTTTGCAGTTCGCTGGCCTGCACTTCCTGGCGCAAACTTTTTTGCTCTAAAAAATAATCGTAGTCGCCTTTGTACACATATATCTTTTCATCGTCCATTTCCAGTATCTCGTTACAAACGGCATCTAAAAAATATCGATCATGCGTCACGCAAAGCAGGGTTACTTTTTGTGCCGATAAATAATCTTCCAGCCACTCTATCATCTGTACATCCAGGTGGTTGGTAGGTTCATCCAGTATGAGCAGGCATTTGCCTTCGTGCAGTTGTGCTTCAATTAATGCCTGTGCAAGCGCCACTCTTTTGCGTTGGCCGCCACTCAGGTTTTTAACCGGCTCGTTCAGGTGATGCAGGTTAAGTTTGCCCAGTATCTGCTTCAATTCACTTTCAAAATTCCAGGCATTCAGTTCATCCACCTTGGCCATCAGGT
>JAOAUI010000417.1 GCA_030157685.1 Ferruginibacter sp.
CAGGTATTTATAACCATACACCTCTTTTACCACTTCCTCCAGGTGATAAAAATTACGGCTGCCTGCATAGGCTTCATCACCCATCATCATGCCGGCCCACTGGCGGTCGCTCATGGCCGATGTGCCGCTATCGGTGAGCAGGTCAATGTATACATCTTCCGATTTTAATAAAAAAGTATTGTAGCCAGCTTCCTTCATGGCTTTTTTACGTTGGGCCGGACTGGTCATTTTTAGCAGCTCCACCATTTTTATTTTGTATGGTTCGGCCCAGCTGTGTTTTATGTTTTTCATATTTATCTTTTTATGTTTTTCATTTTTGAATTCAGGCTATTGAATAGAAATGCTGGAAAATTGTTTAGGAGTTTCGGTTTCATTTGTAGCGATAGCTGATGCAACGGGCTTTAGTTTAGCGGTAAAATGCCGTAGTGTGGGCGCTTCTTCAATGATGGTTAATCCTTTGATGGCATCACGCTTATTAAATACTTCAATGATCACTTCGGCCACATAATCAATATGGCTTTGTGTATACACCCGCCGTGGAATGGCCAGCCGCACCAGTTCCAGCGCAGCAGGAATCAGTTTTCCATCTTCGTTGTATTTACCAAACATCAGCGAGCCTATTTCCACACTGCGTATGCCGCCATGCTCGTACAAGGCGCCAACCAGGGCCTGGCCCGGATATTGGTCAACCCGTATATGCGGCAAAAATTCATCAGCAACCAGGTACACGGCATGGCCGCCTGCGGGCTGCATCACCGGTACGCCGGCAGCAATTAATTTATTGGTGAGGTATTCAATACTGCGGATGCGGTATTGCAGGTAATGTTCGTCCATCACTTCGGTTAATCCAATGGCAATGGCTTCCAGGTCGCGGCCGGCAAGTCCGCCATAAGTAGGAAAGCCCTCGGTCATGATCAGCAGGTTGCGGCATTGCTTGGCCAGCGCTTCATTGTGCATGGCCAAAAAGCCACCAATATTTGCAAAAGCATCTTTCTTGGCACTCATGGTGCAGCCATCGGCATAGGAAAAAAGTTCCCTGACAATTTCAGGAACCGGTTTATTGGCATAACCGGCTTCACGCAGTTTAATAAACCAGGCATTCTCTGCAAAACGGCAGGCATCAATAAACAAAGGAATATTATTTGCTGAGCAGATCTTTTTTACGTCTTTTATATTTTGCATACTCACCGGCTGGCCACCACCCGAATTGTTGGTAACGGTGATCATGCAAAGCGGAATATTGGCAGCACCTTTTTCTGCAATGAATTTTTCTAAAGCATCCACATCCATATTGCCTTTGAATGGGGCAGGGATGGTTGGATGTTTTCCTGCTTCGCAGATCAGGTCAACACCCGCAGCACCTGAGAATTCGATATTGGCCCTGGTGGTATCAAAGAGCGTATTGCTTACAATATATTTTCCGGGGCCACCCAATATGCTGAAGAGGATTTTTTCTGCCGCCCTTCCCTGGTGGGTGGGTATTACAATGGGCATACCGGTAATATCCTGTATGGTTTTTTCAAAACGAAAAAAACTGGGACTGCCTGCATAAGATTCGTCGCCCTGCATAATGCCGGCCCACTGGTTGCTGCTCATGGCACTGGTGCCGCTGTCGGTAAGCAGGTCTATCAGTACATCATTGCTATGAATGAGAAAGGGATTGTAAAATGCTTTTTCTAAAATTATTTTTCTTTCTGCTGCTGTATTAAAGTAAATGGGTTCAACAGATTTTATGCGGAAGGGTTCTATGATGGTTTGCATATGATTAATGTTTGAATGAAAAATCAGTAAATGTAATATTGCCCGGATGGGAGAGAGGTAATCAAGAAGGGCGGCTGATGATATTTTTCCAGAGTTGCATGGAGCAAATGTAGATTTATCAGCGTTTGATTTACATGATATAGGTCAGTTTGTAAAATGATACAGATTTCAATCATTTTACAAAATAAAATCCGGGAAGAAGACTTCCCGGATCTGAAATAAGATCATTTCATTTTAAATAATAAACCTGCTATTGGAATTAAAAACGGGACATCATTAATTAAGATGAATTTGGCTGGTTAACATTTTTTCTGCCAGCGGAAACAACAGATTGTTTTCCAGGTGTACATGCCTGTGCAGGTCTTCTTCAAATTCTTTTAATTCGGCAAAACTAACCTGGAATGTTGTACAGGCCCCTGCAGGCGGTGTATAGTTGTTTGTTAAAGACCGTATCTTATACAAAACATCTCCGGCATGTTCGTGTTCCAGTTCCATCACCTGT
>JAOAUI010000418.1 GCA_030157685.1 Ferruginibacter sp.
AACCTGATACCATCGCAGTTAAGTTTCAGGGCCGATGTAAACCGCCAGTTTGGTGCCATCAGGCCACGCAGCATCGGCACATCAAAATATAAGATACCGGAAACCTACGACAAGTATTATACCTTCCAGCGTAACTATATTTTCCGATGGAATATTACCCGGAGTTTGAATTTTGATTTTACAGCAATGAACAACAGCCGTATTGATGAACCCGAAGGGCGGTTGAATACAGGGGCAAAGAAAGATACCGTTTGGAGAAATTTGCTGAAAGGAGGACGTAATACAACATATGCCCACACTGCTAATTTTACGTACACATTGCCTACGGCTAAATTTCCGTTACTTGACTGGACCACAGTTAACGTGCGTTACCAGGCAAGTTATAATTGGATAGGTGCATCACGCCTGGCAGTAGAGTTGGGTAATATTATTGAGAATGGCCAGCAGAGCGAAGCAACAGCTCAGTTTGATTTTAACCGCCTGTATCAAAAATCTAAATGGTTAAGGCAGCTCGAAGTGCCATCTAATAAAGCCGACCAGGAAAAATGGAGGGCAAGAATTACCAGGTATAAAGACACTATTGTAAAAAAGAACGGCAGAAAAGTGGTTAAGAACCACAGAAAAGTTGATCAGTCTGCTGTACCTTATGTAAGTACGCCTTTAAAGGTTGTTGGTAAACTGGCAACCAGTTTAAAGCAGGCAAGTTTCTCCATATCTGAAAACGCACATACGCGTTTGCCGGGTTATACCGACAGTACCAAATATGTAGGTAATAACTGGAAGAGTATGGCACCGGGTGTTGATTTCATTTTGGGACGGCAACCGGATACCGCATGGATGAATGCTGCATCCCGCAAAGGATGGATTACAAAGGATACCACATTCAACTCTGTTTTTCAGCAGAGTTTTGATCAGCGTATCACTTTCTCTGCCCAGCTGGAGCCCATACGTGATTTAAACATCACTTTAAACCTGAGCAAAACGTTTAATAAAAACTATACCGAAACTTTCCGCTTTATAGATACCAGCGGCGGCATAAACCACAGCTTTAAACACCTGAACCCTTATGCAGGCGGTGGTTTTGATGTTTCTTATATTGCGTTTAAAACACTGTTTGGTAAGTTTGATCCTAACCGTGTTTCAGAAACTTTTAAAAAATTCCAGGATTACAGGATCATATTATCTGAACGTTTGGGGAAAGCCAATCCTTATAGTAACGGGCAACCCCGTGGTGCCGATGGTTATTATTATGGTTATGGCAAATATGCCATTGATGTGCTGATACCGGCATTCTTAGCAGCATACACCGGCGATGATCCAAATTCAGTATCATTGATCAGGCAGAATAATCCAAACATTAAATCAAACCCGTTCCGTGGTATTAAACCAAAACTAAACTGGAAGCTTGATTATAATGGTTTAACCAAATTAAAACCATTGGATAAACTGTTTACCAATTTCTCAGTTTCGCATGGTTATACCGGTAACCTCAGCATGAATGGATTTACATCTGCATTGCTTTACCAGGATGTATCGCAATATGGATATCCTTCTTTTTATGATACCATTTCAAAAAATTATGTGCCTTACTTCCTGTTGCCCAATATCAGCATAGGAGAGCAGTTTTCGCCATTGATTGGTATAGATATGATGTTTACCAACCAGCTGCAGGCCAAGTTTGAATATTCAAAAACAAGGCAGCTTAGTTTAAGCCTGGTTGATTTTCAGTTGAGCGAAGTACGCAGTACCGAATTTGTAATTGGTGCCGGCTGGCGCAAACGTGGTATGAAAAACCCGTTGAGTTTTATTAATGTAAAATGGCCTAAATTCCTGCGGGGAAAAGAAGGTGATGGTAAGAAACTGGAGAATGAAATTAACTTCCGCCTGGATTTCAGGATACGTGATAATGTAACAGCCAACAGCCGCCTTGACCAGGATAATAATTTTGCAACAGGCGGCAGCAGGGATATTACCATTTCGCCATCTATTGATTATTTCTTAAATAACCGCATCAATATAAAATTATTTTTTGATCAGCGCCGGGTTAATCCTTATATCTCATCAAGCGCCCCCATTGTAAATACAAGGGCAGGTTTGCAGGTGAGGATATCGTTGACAGAATAGCAGCAACTGATTTTTAATTTTTGCCACAGAGGCAGGGAAGCACAGAAGAAACGAATGTTGATTCTGTGCTTTTTTATTTTGGATGATTTTTGATACTCCTCATAAAGAAACATGAACCCTGCACAAAGAAAC
>JAOAUI010000419.1 GCA_030157685.1 Ferruginibacter sp.
CTGCACATAATATCATAACGGCCATAAAAAAAATCATTGATGCTGAGGCTTATTTCATCAAAAATGGCAACCAGCTTATCATCAATATGTTCCTTCAGATCAATAAAATGAGCGCCCCTGTTGTGATTGGCGGCATAACTCAACATATATTTTTCTCCGGCAGGAATGATCGTTTGCCAATGTTCCCTGTGCTTGCTGAACATTTCACCAAGCCTTTTTTGCGCTTTTGGATGCTGATGCATCAATTGTTCAAGCGTATCTTTTCCATTGCCGGTAACCTGTAAAGGTATCTTGTGCAGAAAGCCGGTAACGGTTCCCTTTTTTTCCTTCGGATGACGGATATAAAACACACTCACTTCCATCGGGTAACTAACAAGCGCCTGCACCAAATATTCAACCGGAAGTTTTGCATGATAGTTTTGCAGTTCAGCTTCATTATCAATTTTACGAAATAATATTCCCTGGCAGGCAACTTCAGGCTTAACAATAAAGGGATATTGAATACCGTTGTTTTGTAATTCTCTTTTTATGTTCTCAAAATTCTCACCGGGTAAAACAGTAAAAGTTGCCGGATATAAATGTTTTGGCAGCAGCTCGTACATTTCCTTTTTTGCCTCACCATCCATGCCGCCAAAAGTGATCTTAGGATTGCTGGGTGTAAAAAACCATACCGAAGCCGACCGCAGCATATACCAGCCCCAAACTATTGTAAGCGGTGCATACAATACTTTAAAGGGCCATGCTTCCCAGTTTGTAATTCGGTTAAAGAGTTTTCTCACTTCTTGTAGATTGCTGCGAAGATAATTGAGTTTCCTCAAACCTGCCTGCCGGCAGGCAGGGCCGCAAAGCACACAAAGAAAATCTTTGGGCCTTTGTGTCTTTGCGGGAGGTAAATCAATAAGTTTTGGTTTAAGATTGAATGGCTTATTTTTGTGTGGCACTTATTTAATTTAACTTTCAGCGGTAAAAATTTATTCTATGCATGTTCCAACAATGGCAGAAATGATGGCGAAAGGCGAGAGCCCCGAAGTTTTATTTTGGGTTGGCTGCGCCGGAAGTTTTGATCAGCGGGCGCAAAAAATAACCAGGGCATTTGTAACCATATTGGATAAAGTAGGCATCAACTACGCCATACTTGGTAAAGAAGAAATGTGTACCGGCGACCCGGCCCGCCGTGCAGGCAATGAATTCATGTTTCAAATGATGGCTTATCAGAATATTCAGATATTAAATGGATATGGTATTAAGAAAATTGTAACCGCCTGTCCACATTGTTTTAATACGTTGAAAAATGAATATCCAGAACTGGGCGGCACTTATGAAGTCATTCATCATGCAACCTTTTTACAACAGCTGATTGATGAAGGCAAAATAAAAATGACTGAAGGTGGAACATTCAAAGGCAAAAAAATTACTTACCACGATAGTTGTTATTTAGGCCGTGCCAATAATATTTACGAAGCACCCCGCAAAGTTTTGGAAGCGTTGGATGTTTCTTTGGTTGAAATGAAACGCTGCCGCAGCAACGGTTTATGCTGTGGTGCCGGCGGCGCACAAATGTTTAAGGAAGAAGAAAAAGGAACAACCCGTATCAATATAGAACGCAGTAACGAAGCCATTGAAACCGGTGCTTCTGTAATTGCAGCAGCCTGCCCTTTTTGCAATACCATGATGACCGATGGTGTTAAGAACAGCAATAAGGAAGATGAGGTACAGGTGCTGGATATTGCTGAGATTGTAGAATTAGGAATGAGGAATTAGGAATAAAGAATTTCGACTTTTGATTTTTAAATTTTGACTTATAGAAATGAATGTAGATATCACAGAACATATCCCCGAAGATTTTAACGATAACTCCCGTGTGTGGATATACCAAAGCAGCCGCTTATTCTTCATCAGCGAAGCATTGGAAATGGAAGACATGCTGAATGATTTTGCTGCTAACTGGAAGAGCCATGGCGACCCCGTAAAAGGTTTTGCCAATTTATTTTTTGGCCGCTTTATAGTGTTAATGGCCGATGAAACCGCCACAGGCGTAAGTGGCTGCAGTACCGACAGCTCGGTTCATCTCATCAAATCCATCGAAGAAAAATATAAAGTACAAATGTTCGACAGGCAGAACCTGGCTTTTATTGTAAAAGATAAAATAGAAGTAATTCCGCTTAGCCAACTGGAATATGCGGTGGAGAATAATTTCATCAATGGCGATACTTTGTATTTCAACAATACCGTTTTATCCAAAAAAGAAATGGTTGAAAAATGGATCATACCGGTTAAAGACAGTTGGCTGGCCAAGCGTGTTAACTTTACTGAAAAAGCAGGCTCTTAATCCAGCTTACTTTTTTTGCAATTGCTTCAACAAGGCTTCCCTGCCCGAATTCTTTTCTTTCTTCTTAAACGTATAACTCAATACCAGTCGGTAATTTCGGGTGTTGGTGGTGCTGGAACTCTCCAGGTTAAAATTACTTCCGTAAGTGTAATTTTTATTCTGCTGCTGACGAAAAGGATCAATAATATTAAACGTTACCGTAATTTTTTTGGCAAAGAATTTTTGTTGCACACCAATATTCATGCTGAGCGTACTGCGTACCGAACCCTGCGGATTTGCAAAACGGTTAAAAGTAAAACTGGCATTCGCATTCATTAAAGTGGTAAACTGGTAACTGCCGTTTAGGGTTGAAAAAAAAGAACCGCCGTTGCGAAAGCGTCTTACATTACGGTCGTACAGGCTGTATACATTATAGTTGTAACCAAAACTAAGATTTGCTTTTGCTTTTTTAGTCAGAGTATAACCACCCCAGGCACTGGCTTCATATTCTTTACGGCCGCTAATATTTTGCCAGGTGGTAAATGTGCTGCCATCGGGTTGCAGTGTTCTTATAGAACTGTAAATTTTCTGCAAAGCATTATAACCAACCGATACATTGAAGTTGTATTTCTTGTTCCACTTACCAAAAATAAAATCAAAGTTATCGGCATAGTAGGGCTGCACATATGGATTGCCCGAACGGGTATTATACGGGTCGCCATAATCCACACTGGGGTTCAGTTCATTCAGCCGTGGCCTTTGCACCGTTCTTTTATAACTGAAGGTAATGTTCACATCGTTCTTCCATTTTTTTACCAGGTTGGCAAAAGGCAACAAACTCCAATAGTTATTTAAATACCGGTTGCTGTTGTTTTTAATATCAAAATGGGTTTGGGTGTACTCGGCCAGCAGGCCGCCATTCACATAAAAATTGGGTACAAAATCGTAGCGTATAGAAGCAGTTGACCCATAAATGGTTTGATGAAAACGAAAATTATTACTCAGCACATCATTATTCACCAATACATTTTCGGGCTTCTTCATAAAAGCAGTGTTCAGCTCATTGTGATTATTGTAGCCATTGTAAGTGGCGCCAAAATTAAATGATGTTTTATTATCCTTCAGTGCCTTATCATAATTCATCCGCAGGCTTACGTTGGTGTTCCTGCTGTTTGTATACTGCTGCTGCGTTGAGTCTGACCCGGTTGGCGTATTATCCGGATTGAGGTATTGCTGGTAAAAATTTCTTTCGTTATTGCCGGCATTATAATTAAACCCGCTGATGAATTTAAAAACAGTTTTTGGATTTTTTCCTTTGATGGTGTACGTAAAATTAAAAACCGGGCTCTGGCTGTTGTTACCGGTTGCAGTATGGCGGTTGCTTAATTTATATACCTGGCTATACCTGTCTAAATTGCTGTACGTTACATTGTTTTCATAAGCCGAATTGTTACTGTTGTACATCACTGTAAGATTCATGCTTTGCTTTTTGTTCAGGTCGTAATCCAGGCTCAGTCGCAGGTTTGGCCTGCGGTTGTTATTACTGTTTTCGCCAATGGTGTTAAAGTAATTTGATGAATCGGTATAAAAATTCTGCCGGTTGCTGTAACTGCTTCCGTTGTATACATTGTAGCCAAACCCTGCCGAAAAATTAAGCGCCAGTTTATTTTTTCGGTAGCTGGCATTACCATTGACAGCCGCTTCGCCCCTGCTACCGTAATTGATACTTACCCGGCCATTAAACCCAACCTTACCTTTTTTGGTTACAATATTTATAACACCCCCTCTTTCATTGGCATACTGCGGCGGCGGCGTGGTCATCACTTCAATCCGCTCTATCATGCTGCCAGGCATACTTTCCATCAGGTCCTGCAATTGCTTACTGTCCAGTTCCACCGGCTTATCATCAATTAAAATTTTTACTTCCTTGCCACGCAGTAAAATTTTTCCGTCATTATCTACATTCACCAGCGGGGTTTGCTTTAATAATTCGGTGGTGGTAGCGCCCGAGCTTAAGGCCGATTCTCCGGTATTAAAAATGATCTTGCCATCTTTATTTTCAATCAAAGGTTTTTCTGCAAACACAATTACTTCATTCAGCATTGCTGCATTTTTATTAAGCTTGATATCATTCAGGTCAAAATCAAACCGCTCGGCCCTGATATGAATACTATCTATCACAATCGAACTGTAACCTACTGCAGTAACCCGCAGGCGATAATATCCAAAGCGGAGTTTATCTAAAATAAATTCGCCATTTGTATTACTAAGCTGGGTAGCCCGTAAGCTGGTATCCGAAAGCAGCATAATGGTTATGCCGGCATCCCTGATGGCCTTGCTGTTATCTGCATCCAGTATGCTGCCGATAACCAGCCCGGTAGCAGGTTCAGCACTTTGCGCCAAAACAACTTTTGAAAAAAGCATGATAACCAGGAAGGCAGTAAGTTTTACAATATTCTTCATATGAGATAGGCAAAAATAACTATCAATTCAGTTAAGATTTTTTTAATTATTTAAGTGGAAAAACAGGCTTATATCAGGATTTGTCCGCCGGCTTTTGCCGTTAAAATATTTTCTTATTGCTGTTTATGTGAGTATGCGTATTTTTATCCATCTAAAAAATGAAATTTTATGAAGAGAATTCTGTTTTCGACCATTTTAACCGGTTGTTTGATTGTACCGGCAATAACCATTGCTCAAACCGGAGTTGATCCTGATCCCGTTCAAAGTGCTAAAAACAGGGCAAAATTTGCCGAAGAGGAAAAAGCAAGAGCTTCAGCGGAAGCTAAAAGAAAAGAGGCACAATACAATAACAAACCTGGTCCTGTTACCGTTTCGGGTACTCCGGTAGTGGTTGCTTCTGATCCATTTGCCGGTTCAAAAAGAAAATTCATCGATCCTGCCAATATGGATCTTTCAGTAAAACCAGGCGATAATTTTTACCTGTATGCCAATGGTGCCTGGATAAAAAAGACTCCTGTACCTGCATCAAAAACCCGTTGGGGTAGTTTTGATGCGCTGGCAGAAGAGAGTTCTCAGGCCCTGAAAAAACTGCTTGAAGAAGCTGCGAAAGACCCCGGAAAAACTGCTGCAGACGGAGATACAAAATATGCCGGCAAAGCTGATCTGATGAAACGTGTGGGCGATTATTATGCCAGCGCCATGGATAGTGCTACCATACAACAACTGGGTTACAAACCCATCAAACCCCTGCTGGATGGAATAACAGCTTTAAGCAGCAAAGCTCAGGTTTTAAAGCAGGTAAATTACCTGCGTTCGCAGTCAGTAACATCTCCTTTGTACCGCATTGGCGTGGGCCAGGATGCAAAAGATGTTACCAAATACATCATCAACATTGGCCAGGGCGGAACCACTTTACCCGACCGTGATTATTATTTAAAGAACGATGCCCGCAGCCAGAAAATAAGAACTGATTATACTGCATACATCATTAAACTGTTTTCCCTTACCGGCGAAACCACAGTAAAAGCAATGGCCAATGCAGTTACGGTAATGCAGCTGGAGACCGCCATGGCAGAGGCACAAATGAGCCGTGTTGAAATGCGTGACCCTACCAAATTGTACAATAAATTTACTATTGCCGAATTAAGCGCCAAAACGCCAAACCTTAACTGGACAAATATTCTAACGGAATTGGGCTACAAGGGAAACCAGGAAGCTGTGATTGTAAGCAATCCTAAATACATGGTGTTTATAGATTCCTTGTTAAACAAAGTTCCATTGGATGACTGGAAAGTTTACCTGAAATGGGGTGTATTAAAAGATGCTGCACCTTACCTGAGCAGCGAATTTGTTGATGCTAATTTTGCCTACAACCAATCCCTGAGCGGACAAAAAGAACAAACCCCACGCTGGCAGCGTATGAGTGGTTTAATTGACCGCCAGTTGGGCGATCTGTTAGGACAGCTATACGTAGATAAATATTTTAACCAGGCTGCCAAAGCACGTATGCTTGAGCTGGTAAATAACCTGCAAACCACTTTCGACAGCCGCATTAAAAAATTAGACTGGATGAGTGAAGTGACCAGGCAAAGGGCACTGGCCAAGCTACATGCTTTCACTAAAAAAATAGGCTTCCCCGATAAATGGAAAAACTACGCCGAGATTGTAATTAAAAGGGATGACTTTTATGGTAACCTGCGCCGCTGCAGCCAGTGGGCTTATAACGATAATGTAAACCGCCTGGGCAAACCCATTGATAAAACAGAATGGGCTATGACACCGCCAACAGTTAATGCCTATTACAGTCCACAAAAAAATGAGATCGTTTTCCCTGCGGGCATTTTGCGTTTTCCTTTCTTTGATTTTGAGGCCGATGATGCTATTAATTACGGAGGCATTGGTGCTGTGATTGGCCACGAAATGACCCATGGTTTTGATGACCAGGGCCGCCAGTTTGATGCAGATGGCAACCTGGAAGACTGGTGGACAAAAACAGATGCTGATGAATTTAAAAAACGTGCCGATGAAGTGGTACAGCAATATAATGGCTATACTATTTTAGATACCCTGCATGTAAATGGCAAATTAACGCTGGGCGAAAACCTGGCTGATCTGGGCGGATTGAGCATTGCCTACGAAGCCTTTAAAAATACCAAACAGGGACAAAGCACCGAAAAGATAGATGGCTTTACACCCGACCAGCGTTTCTTTTTAAACTGGAGCCAGGTTTGGCGTAATAATATTTTACCCGAAGCTGCCGCACAGCGTATTTTAACCGATAACCACTCGCCGGGCATGCACCGCAGCAACGGGCCGCTTACAAACATGGAAGCTTTTTACAAAGCTTTTGATGTGAAGTTTGGAGATAAAATGTATAAAGCACCAGAGAAAAGGACTAAGATCTGGTAATATAAGATCACAAATAATTTTATGAACCGCCTTACGTGAGTGAGGCGGTTTTTTGTGGGGTGAGGATGAGTCAGGTATTTGGAGTTTACTTCTCCTCCGTATTCACCTTCTTTACAAAACTGTAATTATTATTGCTAAACGTAAAATGAAAAATACGGTTGTAATCTTTATTAAAAAACTCATCATTATCATCAACACCCAAAATATTACTGATCACATTAAAAGCTTCGGTGCGGTAACAAAGCAATACATTCTGTCGGCCGTTATCTGCTTTATTAATATCATCAAACATTTTGCTCAGCTGCGTTTTATCAAATTCGCTCTTAACACCCTTGGTGCCCCGTATAGTACTGCGGCAGCGGTTATAAGGGTCAGATGTTTTTACATCAATTGACATAAATAGAATGTGGTCAAAATAAATGTCTTTAAAATAATTATCCAGGAACAGGCCAAAATCAAGGCCATCTTTCGACAGGTGCAGGTAACCGGGTTTATTGCGGTCTTCAATCAGCATTTTTCCGTGGCGAACAATGTACAGGTTATTACTCATGATATAGCGACCGGGTTTAATTCTTTAAATTTCCTGGAACAACGAAGGTGGAAAGGAAAGAAGGCAGGCAGGCAAAATTAGTCTATTAAACACAGAATGGCCTGTTTACTATTATGATAGGGTTAACACCTTATAAAAGCTTCTGCCATCCTGTCACAATGTCTCTTATTATACTATCTTTGCTGCTCTAAAAAAAATGCAGGTTCATGTTGAATATAGCTACCAAAGAACACGATGAAGCAAGGCAGGGAGAAGCATTTGCCCCCTTTGCATCAGACAGCAACCCGTATAAAAAATATTTTTATATAGAAAGCTACGGCTGTGCCATGAATTTTGCCGACAGCGAAGTGGTGGCTTCCATATTAATGGATAATGGCTTTGGTGCCACCAATAATTACAAACAGGCCGACCTTATTTTCATCAACACCTGCTCCATTCGTGAAAAAGCAGAGACAACCGTACGCAAACGCCTTACAGAATTCAGGCAGATAAAAAAAGAAAAACCGGGCATGTTGGTGGGTGTGCTGGGCTGTATGGCCGAGCGCCTGAAAGCACAGTTTTTGGAAGAAGAAAAACTGGTTGATATGGTGGTAGGGCCCGATGCCTACCGGACCTTACCCGGCCTTATTGAAGAAGCCGAGACCGGCCAAAAAGCCGTGAATGTTTTGCTAAGCCGTGATGAAACCTATGCCGATATCGCCCCCATACGCCTGAACAGCAATGGGGTAACAGCTTTTGTAAGCATCATGCGTGGCTGCAACAATATGTGTTCGTTTTGTGTAGTGCCTTTTACCCGTGGCCGGGAAAGAAGCCGTGATGCCGCATCCATCATCAGCGAATGCAAAACCTTATTTGATGAAGGTTACAGGGAAGTAACATTGCTGGGGCAGAATGTTGATAGCTACCATTGGGTGGATGAGCAAAAAGAAGTAGTAGTAACATTTGCCATGCTGATGGAACAGGTTGCATTGATATCTCCCCTGCTGCGTGTTCGTTTCTCCACTTCGCATCCAAAAGATATTACGGATGATGTGTTGCACACGATTGCCAAATACGAAAACATCTGCAACTACATTCACCTGCCGGTACAAAGCGGCAGCACCCGTGTATTGCAAATGATGAACCGTACTTACAGCCGTGAGTGGTATATCGCTAAAGTAAACCGCATACGGGAACTCATTCCGGATTGTGGTATTTCAACCGATATGATAACCGGTTTTTGTACCGAAACAGAAGAAGACCACCAGGAATCTTTAAGCCTGATGGAATATTGCAAATACGATCTGGCTTATATGTACTTCTATAGCGAAAGGCCCGGAACACTGGCTGCCCGAAGGTTTGAAGATGATGTGCCGCTGGAAGTAAAGAAAAGAAGGTTGCAGGAAATGGTTGATCTGTATCGTGGCCATTCTTTATTAGCCATGCAAAAAGAAGTAGGCAAAACACGTAAAGTATTAATTGAAGGCTTCTCTAAAAAAAGTGAAAACGATCTGTACGGAAGAACCGATCAGAATAAAGTGGTGGTGTTTGCAAAAGGAAATTTGAAAGTTGGAGAATATGCCGAAGTATTTATTTCTTCCTGCACAGCAGGAACTCTTTTAGGAAAAGTTATTACTAACCAATAAAACTATGCTTAGTGCACCTTTGTGCCTTAGTGTCTTCGTGGTAAAAAAATGGAACTACAATCAATAAAAAACCGTTTCGGCATCATCGGCAATTCGCCGGGCCTTAACCATGCTTTGCATGTGGCTGTGCAGGTTGCCAATACAGATCTGAGCGTACTCATTAATGGAGAAAGTGGCGTGGGTAAAGAAGTTTTCTCACAAATCATACATTCATTAAGCGCCCGCAAACACAACCCGTTTATTGCGGTAAACTGCGGCGCCATTCCCGAAGGCACTATCGATTCGGAATTATTTGGCCACGAAAAAGGATCTTTTACCGGCGCTGTTGACAGCCGCAAAGGTTATTTTGAAACCGTAAATGGCGGCACCATCTTTTTAGATGAAATTGGCGAATTGCCACTGGGCACACAGGCCCGTTTGTTACGGGTGCTGGAAGCCGGCGAATACATTCGTGTGGGCAGCAGTAAAGTAC
>JAOAUI010000420.1 GCA_030157685.1 Ferruginibacter sp.
ACTGTAACTTTCTTTTGAATCTGTTTCTATAAAAAGTTTGATGGTTTCTTTTGGTTTCAGCTGATTTTTATTTCTTCCATCACGGATGGTGGTAATAACCTGTTTCAGCAATTCGCCCTGCGCCAACATATTTTCATCAACAGGTTTTACAGCAGCAAATTGTTTTACACACAAATCATCTGTTTGTGGTTTCAGCAAATGATAAATTTCTTCGGTAACAAAAGGCATGTACGGATGCAGCAACTGCATCAACTCTTCAAAATAACCGATGGTCTTATTGTAAACCGCAGCATCAATCGGTTGCTCAAAACCGGGCTTGATCCACTCCAGGTACCAACTGCAGAAATCATCCCATATTAAAGAGTAGATCGTTTTTAAAGCTTCGCTGAGCCTGAATTGCTTCATCAATGAATCAACTTCGGCTCTTACTTTGTTTAATCTGTTTTCAAACCAGCTTAATGCAAAGTCGTGAGTAGTGAGTGGTGAGTCGTGAGGTGCTGCCGATTCACGATTCACATCTGACGACTGACGGCCTTCCCACATCTTCAAAAGCTTCAACGCATTCCATATCTTGTTATTAAAATTTCTTCCCTGCTCCAAACTGTTCTCATCAAACATCAGATCATTTCCTGCCGGTGACGAAACCATGATACCGAAACGTACTGCATCAGCACCGTAGCGGTCAATCAGGTCAAGCAAATCGGGACTGTTGCCCAAACTCTTGCTCATCTTACGGCCCAGTTTATCCCTTACCATACCGGTAAAATAAACATCTTTAAAAGGTATCTGCTTTTCATATTCCATGCCCGCCATTACCATACGTGCCACCCAAAAGAAAATAATATCCTGCCCGGTTACCAATACCGAACCGGGATAATAATATTTTACTTCTTCATTGCCTGGCTCGGTAATGCCTTTAAAAACCTGTGTAGGCCAAAGCCAGGAAGAGAACCAGGTATCCAATACATCGGCATCTTGTTTAAGTCCGTTTTTCGGTTCTTCCCTGTAAATGGTATAATACTTTTCTAAGGCTTCATTTTCATTTTCTGCAACCACCATCTTCCCATCTTCATCGTACCAGGCAGGTATCTGTTGTCCCCACCAAAGCTGCCGGCTGATGCACCAGTCTTTTACATTCTCTAACCAATACTTGTATGTAGCTAAAAATTTATCGCCGGGATGAATTTTTATATCGCCATCAACAACCGCCTTCAATGCAGGCTCGGCCAGTTCTTTCATCTTTACAAACCACTGGGTACTTATTCTTGGTTCCACAACAACACCGGTACGTTGACTATAACCCAATCTTGTTGTGTATTCTTCTTCTTTGGTTAAGAAACCTTTTTCTTCCAGTTCTTTAATTATTTTTTTGCGGGTAACAAAGCGGTCTTCGCCAACATAAATTTGTGCGGCTGCACTCATGGTGCCGTCTTCATTAATGGTGTTGATTACTTCCAGGTTATGTTTAAGCCCTAAATTATAATCGTTGATATCGTGTGCAGGCGTAACTTTTAAGGCGCCGGTTCCAAATGCTGCATCAACATACTCATCAAAGATGATGGGTATGCGGCGGTTGATCAATGGCACAAAAGCAAAAGCACCTTTTAAATGAGCATAACGTTCATCAGTTGGGTTTACGCAAATGGCGGTATCGCCCATGATGGTTTCGGGGCGCTGTGTTGCAATGCTGATGTACTCTTCTTTATCAGTGTCTAATTTATAACGCAGATGATACAACTTACCGGTAAGATCTTTGTATTCAACTTCTTCATCGCTTAATGCAGTTTTTGCAGCTGAATCCCAGTTGATCATTCTTGCACCACGATAGATGAGTCCTTTATTATACAGGTCAATAAAAACTTTTATTACCGCTTTGTAATAATGATCATCCATGGTAAAAGTGGTACGGTCCCAATCAACACTGCAGCCAAGTCTTTCAATCTGGTTGTAAATAATGCCGCCGTATTTATCTTTCCATTCAAAAGCATATTTCAGAAATTCTTCCCTCGTCAAATCATTTTTATCAATGCCTTTTTCTTTCAACATGCCCACCACTTTTGCTTCGGTGGCAATAGAAGCATGGTCGCTGCCGGGAACCCAGCAGGCATTAAAGCCGCTCATGCGTGCTTTACGTACAAGGATGTCCTGTACGGTTTCATTAAGTGTGTGTCCCATATGTAACACACCGGTAACATTAGGTGGCGGTATTACCACAGTAAATGCCGGGCGCCCATCTGGCTTGCTGTTAAAATAACGCTGGCTAAGCCAATGTTTGTACCATTTGTCTTCAATTGCTGCGGGCTCAAAATTTTTAGTCAATTCCATTTTTTTCTTCCTCATTATTATTGGATGGCAAAAGTACAAAAAAGAGGGGAGGATTTGAGCAGTATAACAGGCCAATGAAGTTTAGTAAGCAGAATAGATTACCAGGCTGTGGTTGAATAAAATGGCAGGCAACTTAATTTAGTATAAATCTGAAAAAGGATACCAGCCTGATGGGATGGAGTAATTAAGTATATGTAACTACTGCATACAGAAAACTAAGGATAAAAACTGCAATACCGGTATAAAAAATATAGGAACCAACCTTTCTTGAGGGTTCGTCGTATTCAAAATATTTTTTGCCGGTATATTTACTTTTTACTTTGGAAAAAGCATAATTATAGCCAATATAAAGGCCGAGCAATCCTAAAACAAATATCCATCCAAAAACCTGCCCTCCCAGGCTGGCGGCTTTACCTTGCTGCAAAAATTCATCTTCTGCATTGATGGCTTGTTGTTTTCTTATGCTAATATCATCGGGCAATATTTTTCTTTCGCCAAGTTCGGTTTCCACAGCAGTCAACATCTCAGGGCTCCATTCATCAAATTCATAAACCATTTTCAGTAATTCATCATTTGATTTGAGTTGTAGTGTTTCCGTAAACTGGTTACTCATACAGGTGGTAATTTGTCTTTCAGGAATAATAATCTTGCTCAAATATAACAGTAGTTTTTGTAAAACAGGCTACAAAGTAAACCCAACACTAGCAATGCTTTTAAGACAGTTTTTTACATGCTTCATTCCAATTTTGTGTTTAGGGATTATGCCTATGCTGTAGTAATTTAAAAATTTGATTATCTTTCTGAAACCTTTTTAATAACCAACTAAAACTAATCAGATGAAAAAACTTATTGCAGAATTTATCGGCACTTTTTCATTGGTGCTTTTTGGCTGCGGTGCAGCGGTTGTATCCGGTATTTCAGCGACCGGTCCGGCGGGTATTGGCTTATTGGGTATATCACTGGCATTTGGCCTTGCAGTGGTTGCCATGGCTTATGCAATTGGCCCTATTTCGGGTTGTCATATAAACCCGGCAATCAGCATAGCTATGCTGGCAGCGGGTAAAATGACCGTTAAAGATGCAGCGGGTTATGTGGTTGCACAAATTGCCGGCGCTATTGCAGGTGCTGGTGTTTTATATGTAATTGTAAGCAGCCAGGCAGGTTTTGATAAATTAGGCGAATGGGGGCTTGGCTCCAACGGATGGGGCGAAGGTTACCTGGGCAATTATTCAATGATGGGTGCATTTATTACCGAAGCTGTTTTAACCTGTCTTTTTCTGCTGGTAATTTTTGGTACCACTTCAAAAGAAGGAAATGCAACAACAGCAGGGCTTGCCATTGGTATTAGCCTGGTACTTATTCACCTGGTGGCTATACCAATTACAGGAACTTCTGTTAACCCTGCAAGAAGCATTGGGCCTGCAATTTTTGCCGGAGGAAAAGCATTAAGCCAGCTCTGGCTGTTTTTAGTGGCACCGGTAGTTGGCGGTTTACTGGGCGCTGTTATTTGGAAAACATTATTGGAGACAAAAGAAAAATAAGTTTTTTTATTTCCCACAAAGACGCAAAGCACACAAAGACGGGTTATTAAATTTTTCTTTGTGTTCTTCGTGGCTTTGTGGGATTTTTTTTAAAGGCTGCTCAATTCAATAAAAATTAAAACGGCTGCGTTTCTTTTGATGTTTTTACATCTCTTGTATTTTTTTGTACCGCAATGGCCGAAAATAAACTCAGCACAAAGCTCATGGCATAAAAACCTTTCTCACTTCTTTGCAATTCAGCATTCCATAAACCAACAGTGAGTAATACAATGGATAACAAAGTGGTAAACCAGGCAATGCCATAATACAGGTTTGTAACCGGAATACCTTCAAGTTGGTCACGCACGGCTTTTTGAACAGAGATGGCAGAAAAAAGCCCGAACATTAAAACGGTGAAATAATATCCTTTTTCATTCAGTTGCATGTCGGCATTCCATAAGCCGATGATGAATGCAATGGTGCCAATGAGAAAAGCTGTCCAGGATGCAGCAATAAAAGCCGCAGAAGGTTGATTGATTTGTTTTTGTTGCATAATTTGTTTTATTGGTTATGAAACAAAACTATGGGTATGGGTTTCTTTAATTTTTGACTTATGTCAAAAACCCAAAAAGCAAATGTTAAAACCTGCTGCGGATGCGGCTGAGTGTTTCCTGGCTGATGCCCAGGTAAGATGCGATAAAACCAAGCGGAACCCTTTCGAGGATATGGGGAGCCTGTTGTATCAGCTCTTCGTATCGTTCTTTTGCAGGTTTGAATTGTGCATTCACATATCTTTCTTCCAGGCGGATATAATATTTTTCGTAGGCAATGCGTACCAACCTTTCTATATCGTGATGTTGATTAAACAACTCTGTAAGCGTTTCTTTTGCAATGGCCCAAAGCGTGCAGCTTTCAATCAGCTGAATATTTTCTACAGCCACTTCGCCGGTAATAAAGCTGTGGAAAGAGGTGACAAAATCTTTTTCAAAACCAAACCAATGGGTTATTTCTTTTCCGTCAAGATTATAAAATCCTCTTAATGCACCTTTCTCCAGGAAATATAAATGCCTGCATACATTACCCTGTGTAAGCAGGAATTCATTTTTATTCAATGTAATTTCTGTAAAGCAGTTTTGCAAAGCATTTTCAGCTTCGGTGCTCAGCCGGTGGTAGGCGGTTATGTGAGATAAAAGTTGTTGCAATGCCTGGCGTAATTTATTTTGATAATCCTGGGTTTAAAATTACATGAAATAAATTATGTCAACATCAGACTTTACCCGCCAGTGCCTGCTGCAGGAATTCTTTTTTTCTCCTGGCTACTTCCACTTTTGAATTGTCGCTCATCATCAGTATGCCTTGCCTGTCGTATGCCTGTATGTGAGCAGGATTTACAAGGTGCGATTTATGAACTCTTAAAAAACGTTGCCCTTCCAGCATTTCATCATATTCTTTCAATGTTTTTGCAGAAATAAAAACTTTATTGCCGGTTAAAAAAATATGTGTGTAATTACTTTCGGCCTGCAGGCGGATGATCTCATCTATCTGCACATATTTTATTTCCGAAGCATCTGCCAGTGCCAGTTTAAATTTCTCCCTGTTACCTTGTGATATGTTCTGAATAAAATTGCGAAAGAGTATCTGGCCTGCAGGCGCATAAATTCTTTTTACCTTATATCGTTCTACGGCTTTTCTTAATTCTGTTTCATCAATTGGTTTTAATAAATAATCCAGTGCGCTGAAGCGGATGGCCTGTATGGCAAATTCGTTGTAGGCAGTTGTGAAGATCACTTCAAAGTTCCAGTTGTCAATATTGGTGAGCAGATCAAAACCACTCTGGTGCGGCATCTGAATATCCAGGAAAACAATATCGGGTTGAAAAGATCTTATCAACGGCATTGCATCCTTTACACTTCTGGCCCAATGCACCGATGAAATATCCGGACAATACTCTCTGATCAGCCAGTTCAGCAGATCAATGGATGCCTGCTCGTCATCAACAATTAGTGCTTTTATCATAATTGTTCGGGGTTGTAATAAGGAATGGTAATAATTACTTTAGTACCTGCCGGTTCGTTTTTATCGTTGTGCAGGTCAATGATCTCAACATCTGCAGGCTTGCCAGTTTTTTGCTGCATCAGGTTAAGCCGCTCCCGGATGATACCAATGCCTTTACTTTGGTGTACACCTGTGCTGATATTATTTTTCTGAATTACAGATGATTCAGCCCTTCCAATACCATTATCTTCAATAACACAGGTAAGGTATTCGTCGGTACTGTTGCGGAAATGAATAGAAAGTTTCTTGTTGCCATCTTTGTGCAACAAGCCATGCCAGATGGCATTTTCAGCAAAGGGCTGTATCATCAAGGTGGGTATTAACACTTCATCATTGGCCAGGTTTTCATCCACAATTATGTCGTAATTAAATGATTGATCAAAACGTAAAGACTCCAGCTCTATATACATCTTCAGTATCTTGATCTCTTCATCCAGCGGAATAAAATTCTTTTCAGCAAAATTTAATAGGGTTCTTAAAAAATTGGAAAACACCGTAAGGTATTTGTATGCTTTGGTTGTTTGCTGCGAAACGATGAGGTGCTGAATGGAACTCAGAGAATTGAAAAGGAAATGTGGATTCATCTGTAGCCGCAGGTTCGAAAACCTTGATTCAGCCATTTTTACATTCAGCTCCATCAGTTCCAGTTTACTCTTCTTCATGGCACCAACGGCTATCGCATTTGATATTTTGGCAGAACATAAGGAGGCAATGGTTTGCAGTGTTTTAAGATGCCGCTGCGTAAAGAAATTCTTTTTCCTGTTCTCCGAATCAATAACACCAATTACTTTTCCTTCATGAATTATTGGAACAGCTATTTCAGACATTCTTTTCTCATCATCCATTATGTAACGGCTGTCTTTAGAAGTGTCTTTGATGATAACCGCTTTGCCAGTTGCAGCAACATGACCTACAATGCCTTTACCTGGTGGTATAGTTATAGGATTTATAATTTCAAATGCCCGTGGATTTTTTGGCCCGTAGGCAGCTTTTTGAACCAGTTCTTTTTTATCTTCATCCAACAGATAAATTACCGAATCTTCAAACTTCAACATATAGATACAGTTTCTGCTTATGTCCCAGAGAATATCTTCAACAGAAGAATTTTCATAGGTTGAACCGGCAAAATAGTTGATTACATTTTGTGCTTCCCTTTCATTTCTTCTTTTTAAAAAATGGCGGTAAACAAAATAAAAAGTAGTTACTGCAAAAGCAATAGTTAAAAGTCTGAACCAGTTTTGCTGCCACCATGGCTTATTAATAATGATAATAACCGGGTAACCGGCAGTAAACCAGGTATTGCCATCACGTGATGCTTTAATTTCAAATTGATATTTTCCGGGAGGTAATTTACTATAGGAAACCTGGCCGGCTGTGATTGGGGTTTTCCAGTCATTATCATATCTGGTGAGGCGGTATAAAAACTGATTCTTTTTTCCGCCGGCAAGTTCACCCGAGGAAAAATTAAAAACAAAGTATGATGTATTGTATGGAAAAGAGAGGCTTTCCTGTTTGGTAAACCTATAGGAAGAATCTAAAATGAGCAAGGCATTAATGGATGGACTTAAAGGCTGTGAAATACTGTTCATTTGTTCGGGGTAAAAATAAGACAGGCCCTTATCGGTACCCCACAACATTTCACCGGTATTGCTTTTATATCCGTAGCGGATGCGGTAACCTCCATAGCTATGCCCATAGCCTTCTTCAAATGCCGCGAACTTTTTTGTATTGGGGTCGTACCTTAAAATACTGCTGAGATTTCCAATCCACATAAATCCACCCGCATCTTTTAACACGCCTTCGCAACGGTCGTTTCTTAATCCATTGCTTCTGTTATAACTTTTTATTTTGCCATCTTTTGATAAAACAGAAAATCCGGCAGCGGTTGCAAAATAATAGTTGCCCAAATTGTCTTCATTAATGGCATAAACCACATTATGTGCTAATCCGTTTGTAATACTATATTGAGTAAGTGTATTGTTTTTTTCATCGTAACACCAGGCGCCAGAGATGGAGCCAATCCAGACTGATCCTTTTTTATCAACCCATAGTGAGGCACAGGGGATTTTACTCATTTTTGAAAGTAAAGGATGATAGGTAAGGTCATGTATTTTAAAACTATTTTTTTCAACCATACAGGTTCCTTTTAAAGTGCCAACCCAAAAGTTTCCTTTCGTATCGGGGCAAATAGCATTGATCCATTTAGAAGGTATGGAAGTGAGGTTGCCGGGCATTGAATCTGTTAAATGTGCAATTGTTTTAAATTGCCTGTTTAAGATCAAAATACCTTTTGTGGAAGTGCCCACCCATAAATTTTCTTTATCATCAAATCTTACAGCACGGATGGTTTCTCTGCCATTTAGATTAGTACCATCCGGCAAAATACAAGGCACATAATCCGTTTTATTTTTTACCCTGTTCCAACTGATCAGCCTGTCCTGCGCACCCATCCAGATGGTCCCATCATTTGCTGATGTGATGGACTGAATAAATCCATCAAACACATCTTTGGCATTATCTTTAAAATAAGGTTTGTATGTAACCTGGTTGATGGCTGTATTATAATAATGTAAACCAGTAGTGAGCGTTGTAATAAAAAGGTAACCACTTGCTTTATCAAACCGGATCCTGTAGGTATTGTTGCCACCAATGCTTTTTGAATCAAGGGGGTCATGTTCATAATGTTGTACCGTTTCTTTATTAAAATCAATATAGTAAAGGCCACCATAGCGTGAGGTTATAACAATCATATTTTCCTTAATGGCTGTACTGTTTCTCAGGCTACCGGAAATGGGCAAATTAAACTGATCAACCAGTTTGTGGTATTCTTTTATAATCCTTTTTTGCGGGATACTGATCCTGTAAAACACATCGCCTGTAAGTGTATAGGCAATCAACTCTCCGGCATTTAATGCGGTAATACCTTCAACCTTTGGAAAAGGAATAGACATGACCGTTTTCATGTTTTTATAATCATACACAACCAATGTATTGTTGCCATAAATAAAAACGGTATCCTCATTCACTTTATTCATCAGAGAAATTACCGATGGTAGTTTATCCTGATCGGGGATGAGCAGTTTTTCCAAAGCTTTTTCTGCAATGTTTTTAAGGATAAACTGTTGATTGCCTTTTAATGCAAGGATCCCTTTGCTTTTCAGGAAAAATATATTTGTTACCCTGGATTTGTCTGAACTGTCACCCACAGCAAAAACGTGAAATTTTCTTTTTTCATCCAGCATGTTTAAACTGTTGGTACTGGTGCGTATCCATATCCTGTTTTCAGGGTCTGTTATAATATTTTCAATAGCATTACTTGCCAGTATCGGGTATTTGTATTTATCGTAAGTGGTTATTAAATTCCCATCAAAACTGTTCAGCCCTTCTGCAGTGCCAATCCACAACATACCATTTTTGTCACGTGCAACTGCATTTACTGTATTATCGCTAAGGCCTTCTGCTGTGCTTAAATGATAAAATGCCGGTGATTGTGAATACACCGGCATTGTGGTAATAATGTATACTATTAAAAAAGATATTTTTATTAATGTTGACAATACAGCAAGGTTATTTGTTTACATGAGTTGAAAATACTTCTTTTTATTAAAATACCTTACAATGATTCAGGCTATTTGTTCTTTTTCAATGCATCAATTTGTTCCTGCATGTTAATGATGTATAAAGTAAGTTCTTCTACTTTTTCCATCAATCGTTTATTCATATCTCCCAATTGTATTCCATTTTTTTCAATTTCACTGGCTGCGGGGATATTGGGCAGGTGTTTGTTTACTGCAATGAAGTTTTTAACTTCTGCAAGAGGTTTTAATTTGTAATTATCAGCAAAAACATAATCGGGCCAGTTGTTGATGGCT
>JAOAUI010000421.1 GCA_030157685.1 Ferruginibacter sp.
CAGCCGCATCAGTTTCATTTCCGTTTGCCAGCGCATTTTTAACCGCCAGGTAATCCATAACCATTGATTTCATAAAGGTAGAAACAGCGGGATCAACAGTAGCGAATGTGGTTGCTACCATTTTTACATTGTCATCTGCCATTGTATTGTCTTTCATGGGCATGGGCATACTGTCATGGTTCATACCCGTACTGTTGTCTTTTGCAGAATTGTTGCTGTTGCAGGAAACCACGGCTAAAGCTGCGATTACTGTTAGTGCAAGGATTATCTTTTTCATTTGTATAATTTTTAGTTGATTAATGTTTGTGATTGGAATGATCGTCTTTTTGTTCTTTTAATGCCATTCCGCATTTAGGGCAGTTACCGGGCTTATCATAAGTTTTATCCCCTTCACATTTCATGGGGCAGTTATAAACTGCAACAGCAGGTACTTTTTCCTTCAGCGCCATACCGCATTTTGAACATTTACCGGGTTTGTCGCTCGTTACATCCGGATGCATGGGGCAGGTATAGGTTTTCATCACTTCCATTTTCATTTGTTCTTTTTTGGATTTGGTTAAATCCATACCGCATTTGGGGCATTTGCCGGGTTTATCATAGGTTTTATCTCCCTCGCATTTCATGGGGCAACTGTATTTCATCTGCTCCATTTTTTGCATTTTTGATTTGTGTTTTGTACTGTCCTGTGCAAACAGGGAAACAGATACGATGGTTAACGCCGCCATCATCAGCATCTTAATTGCTTTCATTTTAAATTAATTTAGTAGTAAATAATAGTTGGATTTATGGCATAGGTAAATGCCAATAGCCCGGCAAATCAATTGCCTGGCTCAATAAGAGGGAACTGTATTAAATACGGAAAACGCAGTTGCGAATGTAAACGGGTACGCCTTGCGTTCGGGGAGGTGCATTGCTGTTAGGGCTTTCTTCTGTTAAGGAAGGTAATGCTATTTCAGGTAATTGAATATAGGCAGACGGTAATGCTGTTGCCATTAACTGCATCAATTGCAGGTTGCTTTGGGTTACCTTTTGTGCTGAATCGTCTTTTAAAAACTTGTGTTCATCCTTGCAGCAGCCATTATCTTTTTTTTCGGATTTTTCCATGCCGCAGTTACCGCAGGTCTTGGATTTCTGATGCCCCAAACCCCAATCGGCCAGTTTGCCCATGCAATAATGCATGTGTATCGTGGCTCCTGAAGAAGTGCCCAGATACAAAACAGCTAATATGGCGGTGATGAACTTTTTCATGTTTTAAACTGCTACAAAAGTATAACAATTTTTTTGAGGATTCTTACATAATTCTGCTAACTATTTATACTTAAATGACTTAAACCCTATTTACAACAGTCTTTTTTGCGTACAAAAAGGAATTTAAAAGCTTTCCAGAAAAACTGCCCTATTGATCTAAATAGTATCATAATAACATCGTTAACAGCATGGCCGCACTCATTCCAATCATCAGTGCATCTTCAATAATTGTAATGGTACTCATGGGTAAATTAAATACATCGCCCAGGCAGGCACATTTTATTTTACGCTTATTGAAAACACTTTGCAGCACACCAATTATACTCACTGACATTACAATAAAGGTAATACTATTGGTTAGTATGGGATTGAAACCGGTAAGGAATGCAATTCCCAGGGCCAGCTCAATGAAGGCATAAACATACCCCCAACTGTTCCATTTTTTTGCAATCACATCATACATCGAGTAACTCTCCGCAAAGCCTTTCAGGTTAAGCAATTTGAAAAATGAAAAAACCAAAAAGAACCCGGCCATAAAATTACTCATCCAGCGCATCCATACCAAATCACCAACTACCCATTCGTTCAGCATGGTTATACCGGTAATAAATGCAAATATTAACAGAATGGGTTTGTAAGTTGCTAACCAGGTACTGGATTCTTCAACTTCTTCTGTATTAATTGGCAGGTGCTGTTGATTGTTTTCTGTTAATTGATATTTTGGATAGTCTTTCAATGCTTCCTGTAAAATGGCAGTTTCGATGTGCTTATCCATTTTAATAGTCGCTTCGCCTTTGGCAAGATCAATATTTACATCACTGACTGCATCTACTTTTGATAAAAGGTTTTGCACTTTTGCCTGGCAACCGGTGCAGGTCATTCCGGAAACTTTATAGGTATGTGTCATGTCTGTTAATTTAATGACACAAAGTTCCTTCAAACGGGAAGTAGTATTGTTACAGAATTATGGATATGATTTATA
>JAOAUI010000422.1 GCA_030157685.1 Ferruginibacter sp.
GCCAAAACGTGCAGCCAGCCTTTAAAATTATCTACCTCATGTACCCTCAATTTAGTGTTTAATTCGCCAAAAATATCCATTACGGCATCTTTACAACGTTCGGTATCTTTAAAATATTTAAGGCAAACACCATATACCAGGTCCATATACCGCAGGTATAAATTGCTTAAATGGCTGATATCGCCTGTGCTTTTAAAAGCAACAAGCAAATCTTTATCAGTGGAATTATCCGGAGATATGTTTTTAATAAATGCCAAGTATAATAATTGGTTTCAGGATAAAATTCAGAATAATTACTCAAAATACACTTTCACCGTTTGATAAAAAAGCCGGCTGTTCATATACTGGCTTTGCTGCTGTTGCTTTTCCGAAAAACCCTGCAAACCCAGTAACCCAGCTGCATTTCCTTTGTTGATGGCTATCTCCAGGTACCCTGCTGCATTAAACAATGCCAGTTTTTCACCTTCCGGCACATCTGCATAGGTATCACTTATTTTATCAATTACTTCATCCCGTTTAAATACAATTTTAAAACTGCGCCCTTTTCGCTGTTCTTCAAACTCGTCTTTATGAATGTTTACGATCACGTTCTCAAAATTGTCTATAAAAATAATCTGCCCTTCAATATAATCGTTGCCCAACATGGGCCTTAAAGGATTTTTAACATGGATGGAAACGCCTGCATCGCCAATGTCTTCAATCTTTTTTCCATTATGCAATTCATTAAATGCTTTGGCAAACACCGATGCACAGTAAAGGGTATTTTTATGCTGATTTTTATCCAAAGCGAGTGCCACTGTTTTTTGGGGAACTTCTTCCAGTATCATGGTTAGTAAACCATTATCGGCGCAGCCAATAAAATGTCCATCGTGCTCTGCCATTAACAGGTGTTCTGGTTTTTCATCAAATAAATTAACCAGTATCAGGTGAAAAGTGCCCGCAGGAAAATTCTTAATGGCATTGCGGCAAACATAGGCCGACTGCGGATAATTAAACGGAGAAAGGTTGTGCGTAATATCAATTAAAGAAAAAGCCGGGTTTGTTTGTAACAGTTGTCCCTTAACAGCACCAATCAGAAAATCCTGCTGGCCAATATCGGAAGTAAGGGTTAGTAAAGGCATTTATTTTGGTTAATCCGTTAATTGGTTAATTAGTTAATCCGTAAGTACATTTATACAAGTTAACGTTTAAACGGATTAACGTTTAAACGGATTAACGGATTAACGTACCAACTCTCCATTTTTAAAGAAGAATTTTTTTACCAGTTTATCTGCCAGTGAAGGGAAAAACCTGTTCAAAAAAACTGTCTGCTTTCCTTTGAAGGTAAGTACCAGGGTTCTTTTTCTTTTTTCTATGGCTTGTAAAATATGTTCTGCACATTTTAAAGAACTCATCATCTTTCCTTCATCCATCGGGCTTTGGCCCTGCGAACTACCTTTTTTATTTAATGCCCTGTAACGGATATTGGAACTGGTGAACCCCGGGCAAACCCACATCACATTTACACCACTATCCATCATCTCAGTTCGTAGGGCCTCTAAAAAACCGGTTACCGCATATTTACTGGCCGAGTAGCCGCTGCGGCCCGGCAAACCCCGGTATCCGGCAATGGAAGACACACCCACTATGCTTCCTTTGCGTTCTATAATGGAATCAAGTGCCAGTTTGGTGCAATACAAGGTTCCTTTAAAATTAATGTCCATCACTTTTTCAATAACCTCTACATCCAGGTCTTTCACCAGTGCTCTCATAGAGATTCCGGCATTGTTGATCAGTATATCTATACCACCATAAAACTCAATGGTGCTTTCAATAAAGTTTTTGCAATCGTTATAACTGCTTACATCGGCTACCATGGTATGCAGCGATTTGCCCGAATGCAGCAATTGCAGGTCGTATAATTTATCCTGGTTACGGGCGCAGGTAGCCACTTTGGCTCCCAGCGGAATTAAGGTATCTACCAATGCTTTACCAATGCCATCGCTGCCACCGGTTATAACTACTACTTTGTTTTTGAAGAAGTCCTGCATAAAAAAATTATTAACAAAAATAAGTCAGTTATTCCGCTGTTGGTAAAGAAATTATTGAATTGATTGACGGATTGGGGAAAAACTTTCTTTAAATAATTTGTCGCAATAGGTTTTTGCCTTATTTTTGCACTCCCTTTAAAAAAAGGGTGTTTGATTTGGTAGCTCAGTTGGTAGAGCAATACACTTTTAATGTATGGGC
>JAOAUI010000423.1 GCA_030157685.1 Ferruginibacter sp.
ATAAAATGATTGCCAAACAGTTTTTGGTAACAGGTATTATCTGGGCAATCATAGGTGGACTGTTTTCTGTAGTATTCCGTTTACAACTGGGTTATCCCGAAGCTACTTTTCCATGGCTGGAAGATTTGCTGGGCCATTGGGCTGCAGGGGGTAAATTAAAACCCGAGTTTTATTATGCACTGGTTACCATGCACGGAACCATCCTGGTGTTCTTTGTATTAACCGCCGGTTTAAGCGGCACTTTTGCTAACTTTCTTATTCCATTACAGATAGGTGCAAGAGATATGGCTTCGCCTTTTCTGAATATGCTCAGCTACTGGTTCTTCTTCCTGGCTTCTACCATTATGTTTACTTCTTTGTTTGTACAAACAGGCCCTGCAAGTGGTGGTTGGACGATCTATCCTCCATTAAGTGCTTTGGGTGATGCATCAAGTGGTTCTAAAATCGGAATGGATCTTTGGCTTGTAAGTATGGCCATGTTTATCGTATCGTCTTTATTGGGTGGCCTTAACTATATTACTACCATCCTCAACATGCGTACAAAAGGAATGAGCATGACCCGTTTGCCGTTAACCATCTGGGCATTGTTCTTTACTGCAGTATTGGGTGTACTTTCTTTCCCTGTATTGTTATCAGGCGCTATATTATTATTGTTCGATCGTAATTTGGGTACCAGCTTCTATTTAAGCGATATTGTTATAGCAGGTAAAATTTTACCAAACGAAGGTGGTAGTGCCATCCTGTTCCAGCATCTGTTCTGGTTCCTTGGCCACCCCGAAGTGTATATCATCTTATTACCTGCCATGGGTATGAGTTCAGAAATTATCAGTGTAAACAGCCGCAAACCTATATTTGGTTATATGGCCATGGTTGGCTCTGTATTCGCTATTGCAATCCTGGCTTTCCTGGTATGGGCGCATCATATGTTTGTAACAGGCCTTAACCCATTCCTGGGTTCGGTGTTTGTATTGCTTACTTTATTAATTGCGGTACCATCTGCCATTAAAGTGTTTAACTGGCTTACCACTTTGTGGCGGGCAAATATCCGCTTTACGCCGGGTATGTTATTCGCTATTGGCTTTGTTAGTTTATTTATCAGTGGAGGTTTAACTGGTATCTTTTTAGGTAACTCTGCGCTTGATCTTCATTTGCATGACACCTACTTTGTTGTAGCTCACTTCCATATTGTAATGGGTGTGGCATCATTCTTTGGTATGTTTGCCGGTGTTTATCACTGGTTCCCTAAAATGTTTGGCCGTTATTTAAACAACACCATGGCTTATATACATTTTTGGGTAACTATGGTTGGTGCATATCTCATCTTCTGGCCAATGCACTACCAGGGTTTATCCGGTATGCCAAGGCGCTATTATGATTTTTCCGGCTGGAGTTCATTTAACATGTTCAATGGCCTGAATGAATTCATCAGCTTTGTAGCAATGATCGTATTTGCTGTTCAGTTGCTGTTTGTATTCAATTTCTTTTACAGCATGTTTAAAGGAAGAAAAGTTACCGATTCAAATCCATGGGGTTCAAATACATTGGAGTGGACTACCCCAATCAATCCCGGTCACGGAAACTGGCCTGGTGAAATTCCGGAAGTACATCGTGGTGCTTATGATTATGCAAAAGATGGTAAAGAATTTATACCACAGAATGTACCTGTAGGAGATGATGAGTCGAAAGGGCATTAAAAAATAATTTAACCGGGGTGTTGATTTTTGAGGAGAAATAAAATTTAGATTTTTGAATAATTCAGAACAGGAACAAAAAGCCATAGCCAATTCAACATCGTTTGTGTTGGTAAGCAAAGTGAAAGATTATTTTCAACTGATCAAATTCACTTTAAGCTTCATGGTAGTGTTCAGTACGGTGGTAAGTTTTTTAATTGCACCTAATGAACAGTTTTACGTTCGTGAAAAAATAATATCAGTTCTTTTACTTTTTGTGGCAGGCATGTTGGTTACCGGTTCGGCAAATGCCATTAACCAGATTCTGGAAAAAACTTCAGACGGGTTAATGATGCGTACTGCTAAAAGACCGGTTGCCAGTGGCAGAATGACTGTGAATGAAGCAGGTGTTTTTGCTTTCATTACAGGCGCTGCCGGTGTGTTTATGATGTGGAAATTTTTTAACACAGAGAGTGCAATGGTGAGTTTGTTCAGCCTTTTTTTATATGGCTTTATTTACACACCACTCAAAAAAGTTAATTCAATTTCTG
>JAOAUI010000424.1 GCA_030157685.1 Ferruginibacter sp.
GGCAAAGCTATTCTTGAATAAATGGTATAGTTAACCCGGTGTGCAAAATAAATGATCAGCACTCCAAGAATTATAAATCCAAATTGTTTGAACAGATAACTCTCGGTACTGCGGCTGTATTTATATGCCAGCGAACCGGTACTGCTATACACAACCAGCAAACTTACCAGCGTAAGAATAATTACAATACCCCAAATAACACGGTCGCCCTTGGTTTTGCTAACCAGGTTGCCACCCATATTACTCAGGTTGGGAGTAAAGAAGTTTCTTATGTTTACTTGTTCAGCCATGTTGGCTTTGTGTAATTTTATTTTTTTGTTACCAGCTATTGTTCATTGTTCATCACCGTTGCGTCGCACTCTTGTACTTTTTGTATTCTATTGAGCAACTCAACTTCACAATTCATTTTCACCATTTGATCTTCTTTCAGGGGATGGCTTCGTCGTACCTCCTCGCCATGACGTTATAATTCCTTCACCGCCTGCTTAAACTGGTTTCCCCTGTCTTCATAATTTTTAAACAGATCAAAACTGGCGCAGGCAGGGCTTAACAAAACCACATCACCTTTGCTGGCAAAATGAAATGCCGACTGCACTGCATCTTTCGCATTCTCTGTATTCACCATCAGCGGTACCATATCTCCAAACGCTTCGTGAATTTTCCTGTTCTCGGTTCCCATGCAAACAATGGCTTTTACTTTTTCTTTTACCAGGTCGGTTAATAAAGAATAATCATTACCCTTATCAACGCCACCTAAAATAAGTATCACCGGTTTTTCCATACTCTCCAATGCAAACCAGGTGCTGTTTACATTGGTAGCTTTACTGTCGTTGATGAATTCAACGTTCTTGATGGTTGCTACGGTTTCCATCCGGTGCTCCAGGCTTTCGAAAGTCTGCAGGGCCTCTCGTATTTTTTCCTTTCGGATGTCAACAGCAGCTGCTGCCAGCCCTGCTGCCATACTGTTGTACTGATTGTGTTTTCCCTTGATGGCAAAATCTTCAATACTCATCTGCATTTCTTCGCTTTTCCATTTTAAGTGCATTTTTGCATTCAGCAAATAGGCACCTTGTGGCAGTTGTTTACTCATGGTAATGGGGGCTAGTGTTGATTTAATGGGATAATTGTTTATTGTTTTAACAGTTACTGCATCATCGAGGTTATAAATAAAAACATCTTCATGCTGTTGATTCATAGCTACCCTGTACTTACTGCTTATATAGTTTTCAAATTTGTAATCGTATCTGTCTAAATGATCTTCGGTAATATTTGTCAACACGGCTACATCCGGCCTGAATGTTTTTATATCATCCAGCTGAAAAGAACTTATTTCGGCCACATACAATTCTTTTGGCTCTACAGCAACCTGTTTGGCAAATGAAAAACCGATGTTACCTACCATGGCGCAATCGGCACCGGCGGTTTTGCAGATATGATAAGTCAGTGCTGTTGTTGTTGTTTTACCATTGCTGCCGGTAATAGCAATAATTTTGCTATTGCCTTTGTAGCGGTATGCAAATTCAATTTCGCTGATCACATCAATGCCTTTGGCCCTGATCTGCTTTATCAGTTCATTTTTTTCAGGTATCCCCGGGCTCTTCATCACTTCATCTGCATTTAAAATTCTTTCCGTTGAATGAGTGCCTTCTTCAAACTCAATTTTATTCAACTGCAACTCCATTTTGTAATGCTCTTTAATGAGAGAGCCATCACTTACAAATACATCATACCCTTGCTGTTTTGCCAGTAAAGCAGTGCCAATACCACTTTCACCTGCACCCAGTATGATTAATCTCTTCTTCATTTAATAAAATAATTTCCCTACTCCTTTAGTGAAGTAAAAAATGGTTCTTCAACAGCATAGAATTTAACAGGTCAGTTTTCAGTCAGACTGGCTTTTGTGCTTTACAAGGGATATTGGCAAAATTGAAAAACTTAGCATTGCACATTTGTAAAATGCCAGTTTGGTTTTCCAAAACTTTTTTATCGCAGCTTCAGCGTTACAATTGCTAAAACCACACTTAATATTGTTATGATCCAAAAACGGACCGCTATTTTACTTTCGTGATAACCCAGCTTCTGGTAATGATGATGCAACGGACTCATTAAAAAAACACGCCGCCCCTCGCCATACTTTCGCTTGGTATATTTAAAGTAACCCACCTGTATCATCACACTTAAATTCTCAACCAAAAACACAAAACAGAAAATGGGTA
>JAOAUI010000425.1 GCA_030157685.1 Ferruginibacter sp.
GTTGTTAACCCAACCTACGAAGAGGTTTGCAGCAAAACCACCGGCCATGCCGAATGCCTGAACATTGTGTATGATTCATCTAAAATAAGTTTTGATGAACTGCTGGAAATTTTTTGGCAAACACACGACCCAACAACCTTAAACCGACAGGGTGCAGATGCCGGCCCACAGTACCGTAGCGTGGTTTTTTATCATAATGAAGAGCAAAAAACAAAAACTGCCAAATACAAAGCAGAGCTGGGTAAAAGCGGTGCCTTTAATAACCCCATTGTAACCACATTGGAGCCTTTCACCATATTTTACCCTGCTGAAGCATATCACCAGAATTACTACAACAACAATACAGAGCAGGGTTATTGCCAGTTTGTAATAAGGCCTAAGCTGGATAAGTTTGAGAAAGTGTTTAAAAACAAACTCAAAAAAAATTAATTGGGTTTAAAATTAAAGGGTGAATTGATTACCGCCTTTTTCTCTTTCTCAGGTATTGGCTGGCCTTTGTGGCAGGTATAGCAGGTGACAGCCTGCACTTTTGCGGCAACTGCTTCTTCATTAAACTGAAAATAATTTTTGTTGATGTCCATTGTCATCCGCATCATGTTTCGGGTAATCTCTTTTTCTGGTTTGGTATCTTTCTCCGCTTCCAATTGCTGGAGTAGTTTGTTCTCGGTATGGCAAAATGCACAGTTCACTCCTAAACCTTGATTGAATCCATCCATAATCTTATCCAGCGAATCAGGCGTTATGTTTTTAGGCAACACCTGCAGGTTCTTGAATTCGCCGGCAGGTTCTTCAATAGCGGCAATTCCTGTAAAAACGATAACAAATAAAGCAGCTAAAGTGATCAGTTTTTTATACGATCTCATATAAATATTTTAAAGTTTTTGCAACCTATGTATTTTTTCTATGTATCTATGTTACTATGTGATTAACGGTAAACGATATAATGCATCTTGTAAATCGTCATATTTTTTTTACTCTACGCAGCTCCAGCAGGTTTAAACTGTTTGGATAAAAATTTTGAATATTGAGATGAACAAGATGTATGGCCATATCGTACCAGAGCGGCACCACCGGTGCATCGTTGATGATGATCCTGTCCATTTGCTGATATAATTTATAACGAAGCGAATCATTCTTTTCTGACAATGCCTTTTCATACAACAAGTCAAAATCAGCATTTTTATACCGGGTATAATTAGGCGGGGCCGGATTCTTACCATAAAACACACTCAGGTAATTCTCTGCATCGGGGTAATCTGCAATCCAGCTTCCCCTGAAGAATGGCGCCTGCGATTTGGAGGTCTGCTCCATCAATAAACTTTTCTGTATCACTTCCACCTGCACTTTAATGCCCACCTGCAAAAGCTCGTTGGCAATATAAGTTCCCAAATCTCCATAAATGGGAATGGTTAATAGTTTTATCTCAGGCAGGTTTTTTCCATCGGGATAACCGGCTTCTGCAAGTAATTTCTCTGCTTTGGCAACATCATAATGATAGCCCTGCACTGCAACCGAATCAAAAGAAGGAAGGCCTGCAGGAACAAAACCACTCTCTGCTGCAATGCCAATACTATTACGCAAATACAGCATCATTTTTTTACGGTTGAAGCCATAGTTAATTGCCTGCCGTATTTTTTGCAAACGCAAAGGCGAGTTTTTTACCAGTTCATTTTCGCTATCAACCAAAATACCCAGGTATTCAATATTGAGGTAAGGGTGTTTTTGCAGTTCAATTTTACCTTGCCATGTTTTTTTAAGATTGCCGGTCTTGGTTAGTACTTCATCTTTAAACGAAGGATCAATATCATCAATAAAATCCAGCCGGTTTTGCTGAAACTCTAAAAACTCGGTTGCTTTACTGTCGTAAAAAGAAACCTTGATGCCATCCAGATAAGGCAAAGATTTTCCTTCGGCATCTTTTTCAAAATAGTTATCATTCTTTTTTAAAATGAGGGCCTGCCCTTCTTCCCAGGCAACAAAACTAAAAGGCCCGGTGCCAACGGGATGGCGGCGAAAATCGGTACCATACATTTCAACGGCTTCCCGGGCAACCACAGAGCAATACTGCATGCTTAAAATGCCCAGTATAGATTGAAACGGGCTTTGCAGTTTTAATTGGAAAGTAGTGTCGTTAATAGCTTTAAATGGTTCAATGCTATCAACCCGGTTATTAAATATCCAGGCGCCGGGGCTGGCCGTATTTT
>JAOAUI010000426.1 GCA_030157685.1 Ferruginibacter sp.
ACCATTGTAAACAATTATATTTTTATGGGCGATCTGCCGCCCGCAACCATTAATGCAGTTATTAAAGTTTCGCCTGCAGGCAGGGGTGTATTTGTAACTTTTGATAAAGGCTCAACCAGTACCGATTCAAAATATGCCAATGCTATACGTGGCTATTTACCCAATATCGAATTCAGCAAGTCCGATCATGAATCTGTTGTAACGGTTCCATTTAATTTCAGGGTGCAGTAATGCCCCTATCCCCTAAAGGGGAATCGTTTGAGATTGTGTTATATTTTTTTTGTGAACCCAGCTGAATTTCTTTTGTCATCTTCATTGGCGTCGCACTCTTGTACTGCAAATCATTATTCAGCTTTACCTACATTTGCTGGTGTACATCCAACATCTAACATCGTACAATTCAAATGACCTATCAGCAAACGATTGATTATCTCTACGCCCAACTGCCCATGTACAGCCGCATTGGCGCAGCTGCATACAAGGAAGACCTGCATAACACCATTGCTTTGTGCAATGCCATAGGCAATCCGCAAACAAAATTTAAAAGCATACATATTGCCGGCACCAATGGCAAGGGCAGCACCAGCCATATGCTGGCAGCCATGCTGCAGCAGGCAGGTTATAAAACAGGTTTATACACTTCGCCGCATTTAAAAGATTTCAGAGAGCGGATAAAAATTAATGGAGAAATGATCAGCCAGGAATTTGTGGTTGATTTTGTGGAGCGTACAAAAACAATCTCCGAAGAAATTAAACCTTCTTTTTTTGAACTGACCGTTGCCATGGCCTTTGATTATTTTGAAAAAGAAAAAGTAGATATTGCTGTTATTGAAACCGGCCTTGGTGGCAGGTTAGACAGTACCAATATCATCACTCCCATTCTCTCCATCATTACCAATATTGGTTACGACCATATGGATATACTGGGCAATACGCTTGAAAAAATTGCATCAGAAAAAGCAGGCATCATTAAACCCGGCGTACCGCTTGTAATTGGTGAATACCTGCCCGAAACAAAAAATGTATTTATTGAAAAAGCAAAGCAATGTAATGCCCCCATTTATTTTGTGCAGGATGAATATACAGTTTCCAATATCAACTACAGCATGCAATTGCTTAGCTGCGATGTAACCAATATCGAACATAATATCACAGAATCATTTGAGCTTGACCTGAACGGCCTCTATCAAACAAAAAACATACGCACTGTTTTATGTGCCGAAGGGATTTTGATGCAGATGGGTTTCATTATTAAAAATGCAGATGAAAAACAGGCACTAAAAAACGTAAAAAAACTAACCGGGCTTTATGGCCGTTGGGATGTTATCAGCAGCAATCCTACAATCATTTTGGATGTCGCACATAATGAAGATGGCGTTAAACAGCTTCTGAATCAGTTGTCAATTGTGAGTCGTGAGTCGTCAGTCGTGAGTCGTGAGAAAGCAGCAGTACACTTTATAATTGGCATGGTAAAAGATAAAGACATTTCAAAACTGCTTTCTATCTTACCCAAAAATGCACGGTACTATTTCTGCAATGCACATATTGAAAGAGCTTTACCGCACAAAGAATTATTAGAAAAGGCAAAAGCTTTTGAACTGAATGGAACAAGTTTTGATGATGTGAACGAAGCGCTTAAAGCAGCCAAATTGAATGCATCAGCAGATGATATCATTATTGTTTGCGGCAGTGTGTTTTTGGTTGCGGAGGTGGATAAAGACATTTAATTATATTACAGGCGGCTTTTTTATTGCTTTATTGCAAGCCCCGCAGTTTTCATATCTTTCTCCAGGTAAAGCAGGTCCTGCTGTAATTGATTGCGTTTTAAATAACCGGTAAGCTCCAAAAGCCTTTTGTTATTGTCATATCCAATATTCCAGTTTAATTTTTGCTGGCACTCCGAACACAACCTTAAAGGCTGAAGATCCGATTCCGGAAGACTATTAGAACCATTCATGGCACATTTTGCAGCAACACAATGGTGTATTGAGAACATATGCCCGATCTCATGCGAAGCTGTTCCCATTAATCGTCTTAAGCAAAGTGTAAAATTATCATTGTTGAGCCCGCCACCCTGGTACCTGTACATAGAACTAACCCCAATTCTGTCTTTATAAGATGCTATACCGAAAACAAAATTCCAACCGGGGCCGGGGTACAGGTCTTTTTCGGTGATTGCCATTAAAGCATATCCATCGGGTGGAATTTTGCCTTTCAAAAAATGTTCAAATATATAAGTTGTCTGCAGCTGGATGCTGCCGTCGCTTCGTAGCCGCTTTGCGCTGTCCGGGATCATTTTATCAGAAACAGGTGCCAACAATGCTGTATTCAGTTGAAAAAATATTTCTAAATATTCCCTCGTTGATTCTATTGCTTTCAATTGCAAATCTGAAAAAGTGCCAAGTGGCAGAAGATACAGTTTTGTTTTGCCGGGTATTGCTTTGACGGTATTTAATTTTTTATAATCCTCAAAACTTTGATGATCTTCTTTATATAAATAACGCCATTCACCCGGTAACGGGTCCTGCAACTTAATATCGTTTTGTCTTATTGAAGTAAAATAATCACCATCTTTAATTCCTGATGAACTGTCAGAATTGCATGCCAGGAGCAACATTGCTATTACAATGATTATTTTCATTAAAAACGCTTTTGTTCCTTTTCCATTAGTTATTGTTTCCATCAACTGATTATTGAACTCACTACAACTTTTTTATTTCATCTAACTTACCAAACCCATAAAACATGCAAGTCGAATGCATTGCCTGCACAATCTCATTATTCATCAGCATTGTCCTCACTTCTTCCTGTGGAAATAGTTTTATCTCAATCTCTTCATTGTAATCCAGCTTTTGCTCTGCAACTTTTTTACCACCGGTTGCCAGGTAAAGTGTTGTAAAATTATTAAGCACGCCGGGATTGGCTGCTGTACGGCCCAGGTAATAAAAACCGGAAAAACTGTAACCGGTTTCTTCCTGCAACTCACGTGCAATAGCAGTTTCGGCAGTTTCGCCTTTATCTATAAAACCTCCAGGTAATTCCAGTATGCTTTGCTCAATGGGATGGCGGTATTGTTTTACCAGTATCACTTCATTGTTTTGGGTAAGGGCCATGGCGCAGACAGACTCTGGCATTTCAACCACAAAATACGGATCTACAATGGTGCCGTCGGGCATTTCGCAACGGTCTTTGCGTGCGGTAAAATAAATATGCCTGCTTAGGTATTTTGAAGAAAGTTTTTTCCAGTTCATAAACGTTAATTGGTTAATTGGTTAATCCGTTAATCCGTGGGGCAGTTCAATTTTTGCTACACTGCATTAACCGCCAAAGGCCCTACGGATTAACCAATTAACGTATTAACGGATTAACACCGCATTCACCAGCCCATTCTTTCTCTCAACGTAGTAACATGGGCCGTATGGTGCCGGCTATGCCATGCATACATGCCCAGCAAAAACCAAAGCGTCATTTCTTTTTTATGTTCGGGATGAAAGATGGTTCTGTTGAGGTCTGCTTCGGTGAGGTGGCGCAAAATTTCGTACCAGCGGGCATGTAAAGCATGCAGCAGGGTTAAAGAAATATTTACGGGCAGGTTTTTGGTGTCATTCATTTCGGCCCAGGCATTTTCATCGTAAGGGCGTATGGTGGGATTATCTTCTGTAAGGCCCAGTTTAAAACGGGTGTAGGCATTTATATGGCTGTCGGCAACATGGTGTACCACCTGCTTCAATGTCCAGCCGCCATCACGATAAGTCGTGTTCAACTGAGCTTCATCTAAATTCAAAATGGCATTTTCTAAATGCTGCGGCAGGTTCTTAATATCAATCAGCCATTCTCCTAAAAGTTTTTGGGAGAATGGCTGAGCAATATATTTCCCTACCGGGTATTTTAAATCTTCATTCATTGTTAACGCTGATTAATTACTGGCAGTAACAGCGGGCTTAATATCTTCCAGTGAAATTTCGAACTTTAAAGTTGAAAAAGGAGGGATGGCCTGGCCATTACCTGCGGCACCGTAAGCCAGTTCGCTGGGCACATACACTTTCCAATGATCGCCTTTGCGCATTAACTGCAAAACTTCTATCCAGCCTTTTATTACACCCGTTACCGGAAACACAGCAGGCTGGCCGCTTTTAAAACTATTCTCAATGTCTTCTCCGTCGAACAATGCTACCCTGTAATTTACAACAACGGTATCTATGCCTCTTGCTTTGGGGCCATTGGCATCGCCGCTTTTAATTACTTCGTACTGTAAACCGCTTGCAGTTGTAGTAACTTCCTTACGCTTTTTATTGGCGTCCAGAAAAGCCTGGCCTTTCTTACTAGCTTCAGCGCCTTTTGCCAAAGCAAAAATATCAAGTTGCTTTTGCATGGTGGAATTGATCAGTTCCTGGCTTAACAGCGGTGTATTCTTTTTAAACACATCTTCAACACCCTTATTCATCATAGCTGCGTTCAGCTGGTTAATGCCCTGGGCCTGCATATTGGTTGCTACATTAAAACCTGCAGCATAACTGAAACTGTCCAGTAAATTTTTAAACTTTGGAGCAGCTGTTGCGGGTGCTTTTGCCGCTGGCTTGGCAGCTGGTTTAGCACCTTTTTGTGCTGTAACTGAAAGTGAAACTGCTAATAAAACGATTGAACTAAGTAATACTCTTTTCATATTATGTTTATTGTTTTTTGTAAAATTGAATGCAAATAAACGGATTTTTTACTCATCCCGCATTTCCTTGCCTGTTAAATGTATAAAAACGTCTTCCAGGCTGGCGGCTTTTACCTGTTTGGGGCGTTCAAAACCACCGCTAACGAGGTCATCTATCATTTTATCGGGGCTGTCGAGTGATATGATCTTTCCTTCATCCATAATGGCTATTCGGTCGCACAACTGCTCAGCTTCATCCATATAATGCGTGGTAATGATTACTGTAGTGCCCTTGGCCTGTATACTTCTAATCAAATCCCACAAGTTACGCCTGGCCTGCGGGTCAAGCCCGGTTGTTGGTTCATCCAGGAAAATAATTTTGGGTTTGTTAATGAGAGTGGTGGCAATGGAAAAACGTTGCTTTTGTCCGCCACTTAATTCTTTAAACTTGTTTTTTGCTTTATCGGTAAGGTTAACTAATTGTAATAATTCAATGGGATTAACATCTTCATTATACAAACCACCAAAAAGATGAATCAGCTCAACCAGGGTAAGTCCGGGGTAATAACCCGATGTTTGCAACTGAACACCGATCAGTTTTTTTATTGCATCGGGCTCTTTATCAAGGTCCAGGCCGCAAACAATAATTTGCCCACTTGTTTTCTGGCGCAAGGTTTCAATAATTTCCAGCGTAGTAGATTTACCGGCACCATTAGGGCCAAGTAAGCCAAATATCTCTCCTTCGTACACATCAAAAGAAATACCTTTTACTGCATTGAAAGCACCATAATTTTTAACCAGGTCTTTTACTGTAATGATCGTGTTCATAGTTTTACCTCATATCCCTTCCTTTTCTCCTAAAGGAGATGCTTCGACTAGCTCAGCAGGCGGTGCATTAAAAATATCCAAACATTTTATCTTCCAAATCGTCATCAATTCTTTCTTCATCAACAATGCAAGCCAACTTTATTTTTGCAAACTTTGATCTTCGCTTACATCTGTTGCATAATAGTTCCCCCTTTAGGGGGCGATGGGGGTTACCTTTAGCTCCCCCCTGTAATATTTATCCATCTCTTCCATCATCAGTTTACTGCCAATAAAAAACGGGGTTCTTTCATGCAGCTCGGTTGGTTGAATATCCAGAATACGTATTTCACCATTGGTTGCCAGTCCGCCGGCTTTTTCTACAATAAATGCAAAAGGATTACACTCATACAACAGCCTTAATTTACCACCGGGTTTACTGATGGTACCGGGGTACATAAAAATCCCTCCCTTTATCAGATTACGATGCACATCTGCCACCATACTGCCTATATAACGCTGTGTATAAGGCCCGCCATTGGTTTTGTCTTTTTTCTGGCAGGCGGTTATATATTGCTTCACCCCATCTTCGTACTGGAAAAAATTACCATGATTTACAGAATACATTTTACCAACATCGGGGCATTTAATATCCGGATGGCTTAAAGAATATTCGCCGATGGAAGGATCTAAAGTAAAACCATTCACTCCACGCCTGGTTGCATATACAAACATGGTAGATGAACCATAAATAACATAACCGGCAGCCACCTGTTTATTTCCCTGTTGCAAAAAATCTTCTTGGGTGGCAGGTTTGCCCAGTTCGCTCACCCTGCGAAAAATACTGAAGATGGTACCAATAGAAACATTCACATCAATATTACTACTTCCATCCAGCGGATCAAAAAGACAAACGTATTTACTTTTGTTACTCACGGGGTCGTCAAAAACCACAATATCATCCAACTCTTCGCTGCCAATACCGGCACAGCTTATACCATGCTTCAACACACCCATAAACTGGTTGTTGGCATATACATCCAGCTTCTTTACTTCTTCACCCTGCACATTCACACTGCCCTCATCCCCTAAAATATCTACCAGGCCGGCTTTATTCACTTCAACATTCACCCGCTTTGCAGCAAGGCCCAGGTCACGAAGGAGGCCAGATAGTTCGCCGGTTGCATTGGGAAAATCCCGTAATTGCTGGATAGTAAATTCATCTAAGGTCTGTACCCGCCGGTTAGTATTCATATTTAAGCAATTGATGAGTCAATAATTAGTTTATTGCGCAAGATTACCGATTTTTGCAATCAAATTATCTGGGCTAAATTAACCCAATTTACTCAATCAACCCACAACGAATGAAGGTTTTTAAGTTTGGAGGAGCCAGTATCAATACAGTAGAAAGAATTACAAATACCGGCAACATTATCAAATCATTTAAAGGCGAAAAAATACTCATCATCATATCTGCCATGGGCAAAACCACCAATGCACTTGAAAAAGTGGTGGATGCTTTTTTTGCAGGAAGAAAAGAAGATGCCCTGCAATTGTTTGAACAGGTAAAGGAATCGCATTTAAGCACTTTAAAATACCTGATAACTGTAAATCCAAAGGATCCTGCGGGCTGGCAGCAGGCCGAAAACCAGTTAAAGGATTTTTTTACCGAAGTGGAATGGTTGCTGCATGATAAGCCGGTGAGGGAATACGATTATTATTACGACCAGATTGTTTGCTGCGGTGAGTTGCTGAGCACATCGCTGGTAAGCATTTATTTAAACGAAGTGGGTGTAAAAAACAAGTGGGTTGATGTAAGGGATATTGTGAGAACGGATGATAATTTCCGGGATGCATATATTAACTGGAACTATACACAACAAAAAGTAAAGGCTGATATTGAACCTTTGTTTACTGAGTTTGATATTGTGATAACACAGGGCTTTATTGGCGCTACCGATGAAAATGAAAGTACCACTTTGGGCAGAGAAGGCAGCGATTTTAGTGCCGCCATATTTGCAAACATATTAGATGCCGAAAGCCAGACCATCTGGAAAGATGTGGAAGCTGTGATGAGTGCCGATCCCAAAGAATTTCCGGATGCAGAAAATATTTACGCATTGAGTTACCGGGAAGTGGTGGAGATGGCCTATTACGGGGCACAGGTAATACACCCAAAAACCATCAAGCCGCTGGAGAATAAAAATATTCCCCTGCATGTGCGTTGCTTTTTAAATCCCGAATTGCCAGGTACAATCATCAGCAACAAACCGGTACACAACCTGCCACCAGTGATCGTTTTAAAGAAAGACCAGGTGCTGATGGAACTGAGTTCGAAAGATTTTTCTTTTGTAGAAGAAAAACCCATGAGCCAGCTGCATGAGATGTTTGCTGCAATAAAAATTCGACCCAACCTTTCGCAGAATGGCGCCATCAGTTTATTATGCTGCCTGGATGATAAAGCCGAAAAAATAGAGAAACTTGCACTGGCTGCTTCCGGAATTTTTGATGTGCAGATAGAAAAAAATCTTACACTACTCACCATCAGGCATTACACACCTGAAAAAATACAGGAACTTACAAAAGGAAAAACAATTGTGCTGGAACAGAAGACAACCGAAACCATCCAGGTATTGATGCGTTAGTTAAGCAGGTAATCGCCTTTTTTATTTACAATGATGATGGGCAATTTTTTCTTCTTCTCAAAAAAATCATAAACGGCTTTTATGTTTAAGATCATTTTATTGATGGCCTGTTTGCCTTTGATGGATTCAGTAAGATAATCCAACGATTTTTTTACATTGTAGTTTACCGGGTAAATATGAACCGGAACAAAATCCTGTCCGTTTGTTTTTGCAATGGCAGCAAGTGTGTATACTTCTTCAATGGGATAATCCTGTATGGCTATACAGCCGGTGGAAACGCAGTTACCGTGAATATAAATATCGCCGCCCGGTTTTTTTGTATCACTTAAAACTTTATCAGATGCATTGGGATAATTTAAACCCAGTGCCAGGTGGTAATTACTCTTCGAATTAAATTCATTGATGTAGTAAAAACCTTCCGGTACCTGGTTATCACCTTCGGATCGTTTGGGGCCAATACTGCCGCTTTGCATACACACTTTATAGGTCTTAAAAAGTGTAAAGCTGTCTACATTTTTATTTTTTACCCACAACTCCAGCACACGGTCGTATTTAAAAGAGCGGATAAAAACTGATTGTGGCGGCCAGGTTAATTTTTTTGCTTTAAACTGCTGTTTTAAAGAATCCTCCAGCTTATTGGAACCGGCATTTTTTGCAAATCCCTTTTGCGGCTCGGCAAAAGATGTTTGTGCAAACAGGTTGGTTGCAAAGAAAATTGCAATACAAACTGCCATCGCACTAAGCAAATGTGATTGTTTCATTAAAAGAGGTAATTTAAATTGTACCGCAAATTAAAAACTTTTATTGAGAATAATCTCAATAAAAGTTTAATTAATTGCTTTACAGTAAGTTAACTCAGCTCAACACAATTATAAATTACCCCTGGCATCCTGTTCCCTCTCCAAAGCTTCAAACAAGGCTTTAAAGTTGCCCTTGCCAAAACTTTGTGCTCCTTTGCGCTGTATGATCTCAAAAAATAACGTAGGCCTGTCTTCAAGTGGCTTACTAAAAATCTGTAAAAGGTATCCTTCTTCATCCCGGTCAATCAGTACACCCAGTTCCTGCAGGGGTTGCAAGTCCTCATCAATTTTACCAACCCGGTCTAAAACGGTTTCGTAATAACTTGCAGGAATGCTTAAAAATTCAATGCCCCTGTTTTGTAATTCTGTTACTGTTTTTACAATATCATTGGTAGCAATGGCCACGTGTTGCACACCTTCACCGTTATAAAAATCAAGGTATTCTTCTACCTGGCTTTTTTTCTTGCCTTCGGCCGGTTCGTTAATAGGAAATTTTACAAAACCATTTCCATTGCTCATTACTTTACTCATCAATGCCGAGTATTCGGTTGAAATATCCTTGTCATCAAATGATAAAATATTTTTAAAACCCATCACCTGCTCGTAAAAAGATACCCAGGGATTCATCTGGTTCCAGCCAACATTGCCCACACAATGATCTACATACAACAAACCGGTTTCTGTTGGGTTGTAGTTTGATTTCC
>JAOAUI010000427.1 GCA_030157685.1 Ferruginibacter sp.
TGCTGAAACAAAAAGGATATAACGGCATTTATCAGCTGGCCAGTTTTCATCCACTATACAGGTTTGCCAATGCGCCTGATAATGATGCAGCCAATTATACCAACCGTTCTGTTTATCCCATGTTGCATTTACTGCGTGAAAGCAGCATTGACAAGGCATTGGAGCATTACGATGATCCGGAATCTATTCCTGATAAGAACATTAATTTTGCAAGGGAAAAAGGCGTTGTTTACATGAAGATGCTTAGAGATTCCTGTACCGGTACCTGAGTAAGTCTATGCTTTAAATTTTATAGAATTGATGATCTGCCTTGCTGTGACAGCATACACATCACTATTTTTTAATGCGGTATAAGTTACAAGATAAAGCCTGGTTTTGTAAAAGCAAATTCTTTGGGTAATGCGTACCGATGTTACATCTCCTGATTTAGTATTGCCGGTATAAGTAATTTCAAACGCATCCATTCCATTCCATTTAAAGGAAGTTCTGGACTCTTCATCAAATTCATTGAACGACTGTTGAACTTTATCTACTATATCCTGGATAACATCTTTTACTTTTAAAGTAGTTCCATACTCAGGATTGGTGCTAACACTGATATTAATATTCTGGAAAAAATCATCCGCATCATTTTCAGAAGGCGAAGTAAAGAAAACCCGTTTGCCTTCTTTTACTTTATTAACCCAGCTTGCAGGATATTTTGCTGTAAACAATATATCAGCCTGATCAAAGATTTTCCAGTCCTGTGCAAATGAAACAGCTGGTAAAAGCAATAGCAAACAAATAAATAAACGTAGCATGATTAAGATTTAATAAAGCTAAGTTATCAAAAATGGATAAGCTATCAGTATTTTTATCAGACAAAGAAAATAAAAAACCGGCTTTTAGCTGATGTGTAATTTGTATTTTTGTAACCTAAACCATCAATTTATGAAATCAGCAATTGTATTTTTATCAGGTTTATTTTTTACAATTACAGCTTTTGCACAAACTGAGACCAAGGCATCCGTTCCGCAGGCAGATAAGAAAATCCAGGTTGTAGAAGTATCCTGCGGTAAATGTAAACTGGGCCTTGCAGGCAAAACATGCGATATGGCTGTACGTATTGATGGTAAAGCTTATTACGCCGATGGTGCAGATATAGACAGTTTTGGCGATGCCCATGCACACGATGGCATGTGCAATGCCATTCGCAAAGCCGAAGTTCAGGGCGAACTGGTTGATAACCGGTTTAAAATATCCTACATTAAAGTATTGCCCGAAAATAAATCAGGCGATAAACAACAATAATTCACCATTTTTTCCGAATCTTCAGAATACCCAATGCAGGGTATATGCTTGTATTTCATTATTGTATAGTTTTAAAAAAAACAATAAAATGAAATACAGTTTATTATTCCTGTTGTTTTGCTTAACCGGTCACATCATATTTGCGCAAACTCCCGACCTGGTTCCATACCGTAAAGGCACAAAATTCGGCTATGCCAATGATAAAAGGGAAATTAAAATTCCTGTTGCGTATGATTATGCAGGAATTTTTTGGGAAGATATGGCAACTGTAAAACTTGATGGCAAATTGGGCTTTATTGATAAGGCCGGCAAGATGGTTATTCCGGCAACGTATGACAACGCATATAGGTTTTCTGAAGGTTTAGCTGCAGTAAAAATAAAACTGGCCTGGGGCTTTATTGATAAAACCGGGAAACTGATTATTCCTGCAGCTTACGATGAGTGTTTTTCTTTTAAAAACGGATTAGCTTTAGTTAAGCTCAATAATAAATATGGTTACATTGATACTAAAGGAAAAGTTATCGTACCTGTTGAATATGATAACCTGAATGAATTTTCGGAAGATATGGCCATGGCGAAAAAAGAAAAGAAATACGGTTATTTAAATAAAGCTGGCAAACTGGCTGTGCCGTTAGATTATGATTATGGCCTGGCTTTTTCGGAGGGGCTTGCACCGGTTGAAAAAAATAGCCTCTATGGTTTTGTTGATAAGAATGGTAAACTGGTTATTGAACCAAAATATAAGCGGGCATATATGTTTAAAGAGGGGCTTGCTTATGTTACAGCTCTGAATGGCAAAATGGGTTTTATTGATAAAAAAGGTAAGGAAGTAATTCCGCTGCAATACGATGATGTGAGCCAGTTTTCTGAAGGCCTTGCAAGGGTAACCATGAACAACAAAAGCGGTTATGTTAATAAAATAGGAAAGTTGGTAATACCAATTCAATTCGAATCGTATGGCGGTCTGTTTATCAACGGCCTGGCAAAGGTTACAGTAAATGGAAACAAGGGCTATATTGATAAAACTGGTAAACTCGTTATTGGGGCCTCATATAACCTGGCAGAAGATTTTAGCGAAGGACTGGCCATGGTTTTTAAGGACAGAAGATATGGGTTTGTTGATAAGACAGGCAATGTAGTTATTCCGATGCAATACGAAGAATGTTATTCATTTAAAAATGGTTTAGCTGTTGTCTATATTAAAAGCAAAGCTTGTTATATAGACAAAAAAGGTACACAGTATTGGGAAGAATAAATTTTTAAAGATTTATTTTTCATTACGCAATGCAACCCATGTCCAGATAGCTCCGGCAAGATCTGCAGCACCAAATACAATCAATACCGGCGATACATAGTGTTGCAAAACAAACACACAAAAAGCAATAAATACAAAACACCTGATTGTTACAGTATGTATAAAAAACGATTGGATGTTTCCGGCACCTGCACGGTGATAATAATAACCGATACCAAATGCAAGTACACCAACTACCCTTATCCAAACTTCATTGGTTTCGGGTATTTGCATAGTACTCAATAAAAAATTAGGGGCTATCATCAGGGTGATACCAACAACATACAAATAGAATCCAAAGTAACAGACAGATTTGGCTGAAGCAGTCATAAAATTTGTTTTAGTTAAAAGTTAATACCTAAAGTTAGCTTTTAAAAAGACAAATTAAAAGCTATTTATCAGATTTCATTAAAACTGTTCTTACCGGATAAGGAATGGCAATACCCTCTTTATTATATCTTTCGTGCAGTTTTTTAAGGAATGTACTTCTTACCTGAAACTGTGCTGAGTAATTATTTACCCTCAAAAATGCCTTTAGCCTGATGCTGCTTTCGGCAAATGCAGTAAAGCTGATATCAGGCTCAAACTCTTTCACGCCATCTTCCGATTCCTGTAAAGTTTCCCATATCACTTCTTTCGTTATTTTTTCAACTTTGGTAAGATCACTGTCATAACTAACGCCTACTTCTACAGCAAAAGTAATTTCCTGTTGGGGCAGATAATAATTCATAACCGTCATATCCGCCAGTTTTGAGTTGGGCACAATAATGATATGGTCTGATGCAGCCCTGATGGTAGTACTACGCCAGGTTATATCTTCAATAAAACCATCTTCGCCCGAAGACAGTTTAATAAAATCTCCCTTATTAAAATTGCCGGAAGAAATGATCTGCAGGCCGGCAAATAAATTGGAAAGTGTGTTTTGCAAAGCCAGTGCCACAGCCAGGCCACCCACACCCAATGCGGTAAGCACCGGTGTAATGGATATGCCCTGCGACTGCAGGATGATCAACAAACCAATGCAGTAAATAATTACAATTACAATATTGCTGATGATGGATGAAGAAGGAATGATGGTATCGGTACCGGCAGCTTTTATTTTTATCAACCCCGAAACAACCCTGGCAAGAATTAGCGTAGCCGAAAAAATATAAAATATCAGCAGGCCATTTTTAAGCCAGTAGTACAGATTATTGTCAAGTTCCAGTCTGCTTAAACCCATGAAAAGGCCTAGCGCAAGAAACCAGGGTATAACCCATTTGCTGAGTGTTTTAATAATCAGGTCATCTGATTTGAGCGCAGTTTTAGCAGCGAGTTTTGCAAAAAAGGGCATTACAATTTTATTCAGCAACAGGCCAATCAGTAATCCGGCAGCAGTATAGAGGCATAATTGCAAAATATCATTATCTGTCATACATCATTTTTATTTCAGTTTCAAAAATACCTTTTATACAAATTATATTTCAGCAAGATTTGATATAGTTTATCTGTAAAATTAAACTTTCGGTTTAATAAATGTTTATATTAGGTGATCAAAACCAAAACTATGTTGTTTAAAAAACAAATTGCCTTCCTGCTGATTTTATGTATTTACATCAGTACAGCCGTTGCACAAAATATTCCCACACCCAAAGAGCATTTTGGGTTTAACATCGGTGATAATTACCAACTCGCCAACTTCACTCAAACCGAAGCTTATTTTAAAAAACTTGCACAGGTATCTGCCAGGGCCAAATATACTGTTATTGGTAAAACAGAAGAGGGACGGGATCAGTTTATGCTGATCGTAACATCACCCGAAAATCATAAAAAACTGGATGAGTATAAGCAGATATCTCAAAAGATGGGAAATGCTGATATAACCATGGAACAGGCAGCAGCATTGGCCAAAACCGGTAAGGCAGTGGTTTGGATTGATGGCGGTTTACATGCCAATGAAGTAGCCGGTATTCATCAGCTTATTGAAACTGCATACCAGTTGCTTAGCAGAACTGACGATGAAACAGTAAGAATATTAAATGATGTAATCATCTTAATGACCCATGCAAACCCCGATGGACAGGAAATGCAGAGTAACTGGTATATGCGGGAACCTAAACCGGAGAAGAGGAGTATTTTTAATTTACCCATGCTTTACGAAAAATATGCCGGCCACGATAACAACCGCGATTTTTATATGCTTAACCTGAAAGAAACGCAAAATATAGGCAGACAGTTATTTATTGAATGGATACCGCAGATCATGTACAATCATCACCAGGCAGGCCCACCTGGTTCTATTCTGGCCGGTCCACCATACCGGGATCCGTTCAATTATGTTTTTGATCCTTTAATTATTACCGGCCTTGATGCAGTGGGTGCAGCCATGCAAAACCGCTTGAATGCAGAAAATAAACCCGGTTTTACCAGCAAAGCAGGCTCGGTGTTTTCAACCTGGTACAATGGAGGATTACGAACAACCACTTATTTTCATAACATGATTGGCCTGCTTACAGAAATTGTAGGAAGTCCTAATCCTTCAACGATACCATTAATTACATCCCGGTTAATTCCAAATGCAGCTACTCCCAACCCCATTGTGCCGCAAAAATGGCTGTTCATGCAAACGATTGATTATTCCGTTTCTTTAAACTATGCCGTTTTAAATTATGCATCCCGAAACAGAGATGAACTGCTGATGAATATTTACCGTATGGGCAAAAATGCCATTGACAAAGGCAATACCGATACCTGGTCGTTATCTCCATCCAAAATTGCAGCCATGGATAAATTACACCAGGATTCGCTAAAAAGAATTAAACCAACAAATGAAAGCGGCAGATCTGCAACTGCGAATGTACCAGTTAAGTTTTATGACAGTGTAATGAAGAATATTGCTTTTAAAGATCCAAGAGGATTTATCATTCCATCCGATCAGCCGGATTTTGCAACGGCCATTGAATTTTTAAATGCCTTAATAAAAACCGGCATTGTTGTACAAAAAGCAACTACTGAATTTACTGTTGCCGGAAAAAAATATCCTGCTAATTCATACATCGTAAAAACAAACCAGGCCTTCAGGCCGCATGTGCTTGATATGTTTGAACCACAGGATCATCCCAATGATTTTCAATACCCCGGTGGTCCGCCTGTACCACCGTATGATGCTGCAGGCTGGACTTTGGCTTACCAGATGGGTGTACAGTTCGACCGAATAATGGATGGCTTTGAAGGGCCTTTCGAAAAAAATCCGCCTGGACAAATACTAAAAATTTCGGGTGCTCTTGTAAAAAATTCAACTTCAGGTTATGTTTTAGATGCAAGAGCCAATCAATCTTACAAAGCCGTAAATAATTTAATTAAAGGCGGTGCAGATGTTTACCGAATGAGTAATGTATCGGCTGAATCAGCATATAGTTCCGGTTCTTTTTATATTCCTTCCAACTCAAAAGCAAAAGCCATTATTGACAAAATGGCTGCTGAAAACAATGTGCAGTTTGTTGCTGTAAATCAAAAACCAACAGCGCTCACTAAAATTCAAAAAGCAAGGATAGCATTATGGGATACTTATGGGGGTTCTATGCCCTCTGGCTGGGTACGTTTGATACTGGAAAAGTTTGATTATGCTTTTGATGTTATTTATCCAAAAGATATTGATACTGGTAACCTGAGATCAAAATATGATATAATTGTTTTTGTTGGAGGAGCCATACCAGCTGTTGGTAGCCGCACCGAAAATGCAGCAGGTGGATTCAGCAATCCAAATCCGGATAGTATTCCTGCCGAATTCAGAAACAGGCTCGGCCGTATAACTGCAGCCAAATCTATTCCACAATTAAAAATATTTTTAGAGCAGGGCGGTAATATTGTTACCATCGGCAGCAGTACTCAACTGGCTTATCATTTAAAATTACCGGTTACCAATGCCATGGTTGAAATTGTAAGTGGTGAAGAAAAAGTATTGGGCCGTGATAAATATTATACACCCGGAAGTATTTTGCAAATGATTGTAGATAATAATCAAATGGCTGCTTCGGGCTCAAACAAACTAACCGATATTTATTTTGACAACAGTCCGGTTTTTAAATTAAACCCTGATGCAGTAAGCACAGGTGTTATAAAGCCCCTGGCCTGGTTTGCCACTGATAAAATATTGCGCAGCGGATGGAGTTGGGGAGAAGCGTATTTAAAGAACGGTATCACCGCTTTTGAGGCAACGGTTGGTAAAGGGAAATTATTTGCCTTTACTCCGGAAATTACTTTCAGAGCACAATCATGGGGAACATTTAAGTTATTGTTTAACCAGCTATACAGTAATTAAATTATTATCTTTAAAGGAATCAATTCATGCAGTGGGAAAATCATTTTATTAACCACAACCTTACATGCAACAAATGAAATTTCTCTTATCGTTTTTGCTGTTATCATTTTCCTGCATCGTAACTGTAGCACAACCATTGGCTACCAATGAAACACAGGTTGCAACAGAGGCTAATACTTATGCCATTGTAATTGGCATTTCTGATTACAAGGATCCAGGCATACCAAAACTTTCCTTTTCTAACCGGGATGCTGAAGTCTTTGCAGATTTTCTGATGTCTGCTCCGGGTGGCTCTGTGCCCAAACAAAACATTAAACTCCTCATAGATTCAGTAGCTACCATTGGCGAAGTAGATAAATCTATCCGCTGGCTGATGAACAATTGCAAAGAAAATGACAAGGTGTATTTCTATTTCAGCGGCCATGGCGAAATGGAAAATGTTACCATGAGCAAAAATGGTTATCTCATCTGCTACAATACACCATCTGTTGCATTTGTAAACATGGGATTAAGTATTGATTACCTCAATGATATTGTAAATACCATATCGGTGCAAACAAAAGCAAAAATGATTGTTATTACCGATGCCTGTCATTCGGGTACAATGGCTGGCAGCAAATTCAAGGGTAATTTTTTTGTGGGCGAACAGTTGATGCTGAAAAAGAAAAATGAGATCAGGATGGCCTCCTGCAAACCAGATGAGCTATCAAATGAAAAAGCAGACTGGGGTGGGGGAAGAGGCGTTTTTTCTTATTACCTGGTTAATGGCCTGCAGGGTGGACTGGCTGATAATAATAAAGACAAGATAGTTAGTGTTGGAGAACTTAAAAATTACATGGAATCCTCCATGGCTAAAGATCTGGTACTTAAAACGGAAGGTGATGTTCAAACACCGGTTATAAAAGGTGATAATGATTTTCCATTGGCAACAGTTGTAGAAGCAGAAGCAAAAAAAATTAAAGAGCAGGTTAAAAATGATTCTATTGTGCAGGTGATGGTCATGAGTAACATGCCCGGAGCAGGTGCAGAAGAAGATGCTGAGCCATTGGATTATTTTTTTAACCAGCTAAAAAAACAAAACCTGGAAGGCATAACAGACAGTTTACAATTAAACACCATTGCTGCAGAAAGCATTGCATTTACTTTAATCGACTCCATTAAAAAGTCAGTAATTACAGAAGCCGGTAAAAGTAAAATAATTGAACTTGAAAACACATTAAAGCATGACAAGGAAAAACTTGCCCGTTTTAATTTAGACATTGCAAGTACTTTTCTTGATATCGGGCAAAGCGTAATAGCAAATTATATTCGGGGAGATGAGGCTGAACTGGAACGCCGCAGGTATTATAACAGCAGGAATAATGGATACGATGTTTATACAAGAATGTTTGAAGTTGCCTTTAAATTATCGAAAGAAGAAAAATATTACAATACAAAAGCTGAAGTTTTTTTACATTATTTTTCGGGCCTGGCATTGCGGTTAAAAATTCCGTTAACCGAAAATGCAGATTCTTTAATTGAGCTGGCACTTATAGAACAAAAAAAAGCATTGGCTCTTGAAGACTACGCTGCCTATATTTATAATGAACTTGGAAACCTGTATAAATATAAAAACGATTCTGCCGAAGCCGTAAAATATTATATAAAGGCAACGCAATTATCGCCCGAATGGGCCATTCCTCAATCAAATTTAAGCGGCCTTTATGTAGGCCACAAAGATTACGGAAAGGCAATGGCCTATGCCGACATTGCAGACAGCCTGCAAAACAATCTGCAATCAATAAGTATAAACCGGGGCTTTATTCATGAAAAAAAAGGTAACCTGTTGTTTGCCGAAGAATACTATCACAATGCCATTGAAATTAACAACCGGCATTTTCTTCCATTTGAAAGACTGGGATATGTAAATATGAATTCTGCTAATTATTCCATAGCCGATTCTTTTTTTTATGAAGCCGATTTGCGAAAAAAAGGATATCATTTTAAAGCCAATGATTTGCTTCCTAATTCATATGTTGATGAGTTTAGCACTATAACTATAGTTCATTGCAATATTGACAGCACGAAACTAAGCCCTACAGATATTTTTGCTTTTTTTACCTGGGGAGTACAGGAATATGAGAAAAAAAATTATTCCAACGCTGTCAGGATTTTAAAGAAAGTGATTGCACTTGATAAAACAAATCCATTGGTATTTCATTACATGGGTAAAATTTATTACGACCAGCAAAAATGGGAAGAAGCCGAGATCATGTTCAATTTAGCCATTAAATATGCTAAAAGACCTGATGATTTTATAAAGTATTTTGATTCAGTAAAGAAGGCCCAAGTTTTTATATACGACCATGCATGTTTCGAAGACTTTTTTTTTAAAAAACATTATGCCATTACAGAAGATTATTATTTTGCCGGTACTGTTTATGAAAGATGGAACCATTTGCAGGAAGCTGAAATTTATTTTAGAAAAATAATTGAACTGAATCCGGATTATGAATTTGGAGCTTATATAAAATTATGGCAATTGCTGGAAAGGCAGGGGCGATTGAATGAAGCTGAAGACGTAATTAAAAATTATGGTAAAGCAAATAAACTCAATAAGGAAACTGCTGAGTATGAGTTGAATGCTTTTTACAGAAGAACCATTGACAAATTTCCTGAGGATGGAAATTTGATATACAGGTTAGGGACATTATTATA
>JAOAUI010000428.1 GCA_030157685.1 Ferruginibacter sp.
CCTGCAGGCGGTGTGTAGTTATTTGTTAAGGAACGTATCTTATACAAAACATCTCCGGCATGTTCGTGTTCCAGTTCCATCACCTGTATGGGTGCCGCAATATATCCGGGTGTTAAGTTTCTGTCCTGATGGGCCTCCTGCAGTGCCGCTACTTCTTTTATTCTTGGAAAAAGTATCACTTCTTCCTTATGCATATGCATCGTCATCTCTTCATTTATTTCTTTAAAAAGTTGTAATACTTCCAGCATATAAGGATAACGATCGCCATGTTTGGCTGCCACTTTTTCCAAATGGCCCAGTATGGTTGGCATGGATTGCTTTACATAAAAATGATGATGAATGAGGATATAACTGATCAGTTGTTCTGCTGTCATTTCGGTAAATGGCATTTTTGTGGTTGCTGTTAATGAAGATTTTTCCAGCTCTTCGCTGATGGCTTCTATTGAAATTCCTTTCTCTGTACAGGCCTCTGCCAGTGTTCTTTTGCCTTTGCAGCAAAAATCAAGATCGTATTTTTCCAGTACAGGAACGGCAAAGTGGTTATTGGTTACAATTCTTGCCAGTGTTTGTTCTGCTATGTTTGTCATAATTATATTTTTTACAAAGTTGTAGTTGTAAAAAATGACAAACTGTGATTGAAATCAGTTTTGGAAATTATTTTTTCTTTGAAACAGAAATGAACAATGCACCTGCAAATAAAAAAAATGCAGCAACAAGTAACATCTCATTAATAAACGGAATGGCATTATAGGTAATGGCAGCAACGCCCTGCACCATCAGTAAAATTTCATTCAGGATAACTGCACCCGCAAAAATAAATACACCGCTTACCGCCCATTTGTTTAGGTAAAAATAATCTTCGGCAAACATGCAACCCAACAGGAACAACGTAATAACACCCAGTAAAACCAGGTGCAGGTAACCAATAACAATGGGCCTGAAACCAAAGGCAAGATCGCTTAAAGAGGGAATGGTAGACCCCAGTTGTAAAAGAAGTTTTGCAGTAAGTGCTGCGGCTGAACAGGCAAGTATATATTTGGAAACTGTTGAAAATTTTGGTTTCAGCAGCGCCCAGTTTTTTCGTATCAATTTTACAAGCCACCACCAACCAACAACCTGTGCAATGGCAGCCAGTATAACCAGTATATACACCCAAACAGGAATATCCATCCATAAGGCCGACAGAAAATAGGCCGGCACAATGGCAAATGCAAAAAGCCTGAATATTTTGTGGAGTGTATTTTCGGTATTGGTGTGGCGGCTGATGAATGCAGTAAATAATCCCATACAGGCAAAGAAGAACCAGCCATTGTATTGAAAATGCAGGTAAAAATATTCGGCGGCCAGGTACCAGTTTTGATGAATGACTTTTGCAACCATCATAATGGTTAAGGCAAAGGCGCCCAGCGAAGACAGTGCATTAAATAATACCGCCGCTTTAAACCAGGCATTGGCCGTGCTTTTAATAGACAGCCTGTTCAGATCACGCCAGTAATAAAAAGCAAAAACATAAGAAACTATGATTGACGCTGTTGAAAAAATGATAGAAAATAATCCGTAACCTTCTATGGGGAAGGCTATCAACATGCCATAAGCGGTAATAAGATTGGCATATAAAAGCCAGCTGTATTTTTTGTAATTATTATTAGTTTGTTGTTTTACCAGGTACAAAACCAGCAATGCCATGATGGCCTGTGTTATCCATCCGGCAAATGCAAAATGAGCATGGCCGTGCAACAAATGTTTTTGATCAATAAAAGGAAGGGGATATAATATCTTGTATCTTAAGATTACACCCAGGCAGGCAACAATCAATAAGTTAATGAGTGAAATTTTTAGCCAGCGGAACAGGGGGAATTCCATAAGTACTGTTTACACAAAATAAGGGAAACACTTACAATAGCAGTATGATTCAAATCACATTTAGCAGTAAACCTTGCCTTTTGTGATCTGTAAATCGCCTTTCGATTGCATGAACTTCATGGTGCGGATCACCGTTTCAACCCGCAGCCCGGTCATATCGGCTATTTGCTGGCGTGTAAGTTTTAACCGGTTGCATTTGGTACAGATGTTCTTTTGCGTTTGCTTAAAATAATTAAGCAAGGTAGAAATGCTGCCCTCGGGATTGTGGTTGGCCAGTTCTTTTAAAATTAAAAATTTAAACCGCAGCCTTTGCGTAAGTAAACGGGTAAAAT
>JAOAUI010000429.1:0-4227 GCA_030157685.1 Ferruginibacter sp.
CCTTTTTTGCTGTCAAGCGTTTTATTAATTAAATAATCATCCGGATTGTTATAGGCAAACTCAACACCTTTTTGTTTGTAGTAATTATAAAAAATACTGGTAACAATATTTATTTGTTCAATGGGAGTGAGGTAGTTGTTCAGTTCCAGCCAGGTATTGCGGCGCAGTTTTTCAATTTCCTGGTAAACAGCCGTGGTATCCATATCCGGGTAATGATAACGTGCCACCAGCAAAGCACCTTCCAGCAGGTCGGCATCTTTGGCGGCCCAATCGGTAAAATCATCGGTTAAATCGCGGAAATGCAGGCGGTGTATCAGCAATTCAATCCTTTCCTGTACATCTTCATTGCCGGTATTTTCCCAAAGGCTTTCCAGGTTGGGGATGATATCCTTACCAAATGAAATGATCTTATCACTTACCGTGCTGTACACATCTTCATCAGGGTCATCTATCAAATGCAACAGGGCCGTTATTTCTCTATTTTCTTCCAAGCTTCAGTTTTATTTTTTATGAATGTAGGAAAGGGAACGGAAAACAGGAAGTTAATATTTTCCACATAGTGTGGTAAAATAAAAGGGGTGAGGGATGCAGCGTTATTTTACAAAGATGCTGTAAGCGCCTGCATCGTTCAATCCATTGGTTAAAGAAGTAACCGCTCCATTCTTCCAGATCTTTGCAACAAATTTTGTTCCGTTAAATTCTCCTCCGGCTGCGTAAACATCTGTACCAAAAACAAAAACAGAAATAACGGCAGCCTCATTTGTACCATTGGTTAAAGAACTGGCAACACCGTTCTTCCAAATCTTTGCGACATTAACAGTACCATTAGATTCAGATCCGCCTACATATACATCTGTACCGGAAACAAATACTGAATAACCTATAGCATCATTGGTGCCGTTAGTTAATGAAGTAGCTACACCATTTTTCCAAAGCTTTGCCACATATTTTGATCCATTATATTCATATCCGGCCACATATACATCCGTGCCTGAAACGTATACTGAAAAAGCATCAGCACCAAAAACGCCGTTAGTCAGGTCTATGGCTACACCATTTTTCCAGATCTTTGCAAATGAACCAGCTCCTGCATTTGTTTGGCCTGAAACATAAAAATCAGTACCCGAAACAAATACCGAATTAGCAGCCGCGGCAAAAGAGGCTCCGGATAAAGAAGTGGCCACTCCATTTTTCCAAACCGTTGGAATATCATTAGTGCAATCATCAACTGAACCTGAAATATACACATCTGAACCCGATACAAATACCCCTGAAGCATTGGCACCACTGCAGGCACCAACCGCTATATTTGTCACTACTCCATTTTTCCAAAGCTTTGCAACATCAGGTGTTCCGTTCTTTTCATATCCGGCTACATATACATCTGTACCTGAAACAAAAACCGATCTTGCTTCTGCTTCATTTGTGCCACCGGTAAGATTAGTGGGCACACCATTTTTCCAAAGTTTTGCAAAGTCTCCTGTACCGCTGGATTCATAACCCGCCACATAAACATCCGGCGCACCAGCCGCAGTAGTTGTAAAAACAGAATCGCCCCCATACGCAGTACCCACGCTGTTTGTGGCATAAGCCCGTACATGGTAAGTGGTGCCTGCGGTAAGCCCGGTCATAAAACCGGCAAATGTTCCTATGCCGCTTCCATCGGTTGTATGATTACCGGTGGCAACAGGGTTTGCTGTAGTGGCCCAGCATAAACCACGTACTGTTACAGTTGCACCACCATCCGTTATTACTGTGCCGCCACCAGAAGCTGTTAAGGCTGTTATAGCACTTATAGATGCAGTAGTAACAGTTGGTAAACCTGCTGTAGTTGTTGTTGTAAAAACAGAATCGCCGCCATAAGCAGTACCCACACTGTTTGTGGCATAGGCACGTACATGGTATGTGGTGCTTCCGGTAAGCCCGGTTATTGCACTAATAAACGATCCCGTACCCGTTCCATCTGTGGTATGATTGCCGGTGGCAATCGGGTTTGCTGTAGTACTCCAGCAAACACCACGTGCAGTAACCGTTGCACCACCATCGGCAGTAACAGTACCGCCGCCTGATGCTGTTGCTAAACTCATACCGGTTATTTGTAAAGTGGTAACAGTTGGTAAAGCGGTTGTTGAGTTTGTGGTTGTAAAGCTAGAATCGGCACCATAGGCAGTACCCGTGCTGTTTGTTGCATAAGCCCTTACATGATACGTTGTGTTTGCAGTAAGCCCGGTTATACTACTGGCAAATATTCCGATACCGGTTCCATCTGTAGTGTGATTGCCGGTTGCAACAGGATTTGGTGTAAGCGCCCAGCAAACACCACGGGCAGTTATTGCGGCACCGCCATCATCGGTTATATTACCGCCGCTTAATGCAGTTGTATTAGTTATAGATGTTGGTGTGGCTGTAGTTATTGTTGGTAACAGAGATTCCGGCGCAGTCAATTCTTTTTGACAATTGAAAGAGATAAAAGATAGCAGAAGTATAAAGTATAAATTTTTCATGCACTACGGTTTGTATTTTCAAATATAGTAAAATAATGGTGGGATGCATGGGAGAAAGCAGGACCGTAAATGCATACAGGCAAATAAAAGGCCGGCACGCTGCCGGCCTATGTGAACAATCAACAAACCCAGGCTAGGCAACCGCAGGTTTCTTTACTGGTTTTTTACGTTCGCTTTTGCGTACGCCACCGGCCTGTTCATACTCACTGCTGTCTTTGCCGTATTTACTGGCAACGCCGTTGAGTATTCTTTCATTCCAGTTACGCAGGCTTTTCTCTTTTTCTTTAAGCATGTTCAGTTTTTCATCCAGCGTACTTAACAAAGTATTATAGCTGTCCATAGCTGTTTTTACTTCGGTAATAGCCTGCTGGTAATCCTTGGCAATAAGCCCGTTGCCTAGGTCAAAATCAGCATCAATACTTTGTACTGCTGCAATGCGTTTAAAACCTTGTTCATAATCCCGCGATGCGGTTTTTAATCGTGCCATAATGGTACATTTTAAATGATGAATAATAATAAAATACTAAATTATATAGTATCTGTAAAATACACAATACCTCAAAGTGGGTATTTATTAAATATGCAGCTGAAATGCCTTATTATATAGTATTACAAAGAAGTAGTACTTTGCATGAACCTGCATATGAACTGACAAAATGTACTAATTACTTTAGGATTCAAACCCATTACTCTATGCAGCATACCCGTTGCTTTATGTACAAACCACATTACTCTATGCACTAAACCTGTTGCTTTGTGTTGCTTACCTGTTACTCTTTGCACAAAACCAGTTACTCTTTGTTTAATACCTGTTACTCTATGCGGCTTACCCGTTGCTTTATGTTGCTTACCTGTTGCTTTGCAACGTGTACATTTTGCTGATAAATTGGCAGGTTGGGCAAAAAAAGCCGTTGATTTTGGAGGGAATTCTGATTTGTGGCAATCCGGACACAGTCAGGGAGAATTAAAACGGCACCACCTGTCCCGAAGTATTTCGGGAGTGATCCCAGTGTGATTTCGTTTTAATTTAATGAATTGGGAAGGTAATAGGGGAGCCAGTGTGTTTAATCATAAATATCTTTACGATGGCCAATATCTATTACAAACACGGTAAGGATTCTATCTTCAATATTGTAGATAACCCGGTAATCGCCTATTCTGATTCTGTAAGCGGGGCGGCCTGTAAGTTTTCTGTAACCAAGCGGCCTGGGATTGGTTGCCAATTCATTAATTGCTTTAATAATACGGTTGAAATGTGGAGGAGGAATTTTACCTAATTGTTTCTGTGCATACCTGTCAATAACAAGTTGGTACATGATCAGTTGCTTTTTCTATTTGCTTTCAGTTCTTTTACGGCCTTATCGAAGGGAATAAATTGGGGTTTACGTTTCATGGACTGATCGTATGCTTTAATGTCCTCCATTTCTTCGGCAAGTTCCAGTAATTTTTTATACTGGTTCATTGGAATCTGAACTGCAACAGCTTTTCCTTTTTTATTTAATACTACTTGTTCGGTGATGCTCATGGTACAAATAATTGTTTACCAAATTTAGATAAGTTTTACGAAAATAAGAATAGCTCGTTTGTTTTAAGAAATCCGGACACAGTCCGGAAGAATGAAAACGGCACCACCTGTCCCGAAGCATTTCGGGAGTGATCCCAAAATCTTTTCGTTTTGATTTAATGATTTGGGAAGGGAACACTGGAGCCAGTGGAGAATTAA
>JAOAUI010000429.1:4327-9579 GCA_030157685.1 Ferruginibacter sp.
TTTCGTTTTGATTTAATGATTTGGGAAGGGAACACTGGAGCCAGTGGAGAATTAACGAAAAGACAAATACCACCAAGATGAAAAAAAACAATTCTAATTAAATAGATTCCATAATTTTATAATAAATATCTCTACTCATGAGAAATACTTTAATCTCTATTTTTCTGTTGTTTGTCGCATCAAGTTGTAGTAAAAGCGATACACCGACTCCAACTCCTACGCCAACGCCGCCAGGTTTACCGGTAATTACATCATCAGCCATTGGTACAATAACATCTTCGTCAGCTGTTGGTGGTGGCAACGTGGTTTCAAATGGAGGGGCAACTGTTACAACACGAGGCATTTGTTGGAGTACCACTCCTTCACCTTTAAGTTCGGGAAATCATACATCTGACGGTACAGGAACAGGGATATTTACAAGCGCTGTTTCCGGTTTGGCGGCAGGTACAACATACTATGTTAGAGCCTACGCTGTGAATAGCGTAGGAACTGCTTACGGAAATGAACTCAGTTTTACTACAACAGCACCGGTACCAACTCAGGATGTTTACGTGGTAGGCTATGAATCCAATGGCACTAATAATGTTGCAAAGTATTGGAAGAACGGAGTAGCCACTTCGCTTACAAATGGTTCTTTTGATGCTTACGCTATATCAATATTTGTATCTGGTACAGATGTGTACGTTGCCGGTTATGAAAGTAACGGATCTCATTCTGTGGCCAAATTATGGAAGAATGGTGTAGCTACGGCATTAACAGGCGGAAGTATTGTCTCGGTTGCCAATTCTGTTTTTGTGTCTGGTGGCGATGTATATGTCGGAGGCCACTTATCAAATGGAACAGGGTTGATTCCTACAATCTGGAAGAATGGTGTTGCCATCTCTTTGCCAGCCGCACCTAGTGCAACTGTTCGTTCAGTTTATGTGTCGGGCTCTGATGTTTATGCATGCGGAGATGGAGACAATTCTGTGGCACCAAACCAGGATGCCAAACAATGGAAAAACGGAGTGTTGACTAACCTATCTACAGGGCCCTATATAGCATGGGCTTCTTCTATTTTTGTTTCAGGTACAGATGTATATACAGCAGGATTTATGAATAATGGCCCGGGCAAAATAGGCAAGCTCTGGAAAAATGGAGTTGAAAATAATCTCAGTAGCAGTACCAATGAGACTTGGGGCCGTTCTATTTTTGTAGCTGGTACCGACGTGTATGTTTCAGGTGATGAAAAGATAGGAGCAATTCAATATGTCAGGATGTGGAAAAATGGGGTTGCCACCTCGTTAAGTACCAATAACGGAATCGGTACTGGGATTTTAGTTTCCGGGGGCAACGTATATGTTTCTGGTGCAGAACTTAATGGGGTAAAGTATGTAGCAAAATACTGGAGAAATGGCGTGGAAACTATACTCAGCAATGGCACTAATAATGCCAATGGAATGGGAATTTTTGTGCAGTAATGTGAGCCAATCAATTTCTGTTGATTGATAAATACTCGAAATTGAAGGTTTAGAGCTTTCGTGCACTACACATCTCCTTCGCATTGGTTCGTGTCATCACGAACCAATACTTCGCAATCTAAACTTGAATAAAAGTTCCACATTGGTATGCAGTCCAAGTGAGTGACACAACGATGATGCCATGAAAATATGTAGCTTGTCCCCCCAAAAAATTATTTCTTCTTCGCCACCTTCTTAACTGCTGCTTTTTTCTTTGCCGGTCCTTTCTTATCAAAAGCTTTAGGGTCCATTGCAAGTATCATCGCTTTCACTTCATCCAGGCTAACTGTTGCTAAAGATTCCGCTGTATATTTTCCTTTTGGCAGGCGCAGGCGTTTTTTACTGTACACTACTTCCGGCCCCCAACGGCCGTTTTCTACAGCTATCTTTTCTTCGGGCCATTGCTGTATAAAGCGGTTGGCTTCTTTTGCAATCTTCTTTTCAATCAGTTCGTTGCAATCGGCCTGGGTTAGGTTTTCAAAATTATAACGTGCAGGCACGTTGATGAACATATCGTTCCATTTTATAAACGGCCCGAATCTTCCCTTGCCTTTGGTGATGGGTTTTTCATCATAAAAAGCAATGGGCGCATCTTCAAATTTTTTGGCATTGATTATTTCAATGGCTCTTTCTAAAGTAACGCCGGATGGTTCTTCGCCACGTGGTAGGGAAATAAACTGATCGCCAAATTTTACATAAGGGCCAAAGCGGCCAATGTTTACCGAAATTTCCAAACCCTCGTGTTCACCAAGCGGGGCGCCCAGTTTAAAAAGTTCCAGCGCTTCTTCCATTGTGATCGTCTCAATACTCTGCGATGGTTTTAGTTTGGCAAACTTTGGTTTTTCATCGCCTTCGGCAACACCAATCTGCACCATGGGGCCGTAGCGGCCCATTCTTGCAATGATTGGTTTACCGCTTTCGGTATCATTACCTAAAGCTCTTTCCCCAACAGCACGTTCTGCATTTTCTAAAGTATGCTCAACCCCTTCATGAAATGGTGTATAAAAATCACCCACCATTTTATTCCACTTCATTTTACCGTCGGCAATTTCATCAAACTCTTTTTCTATATTGGCAGTAAAAGAATAATCCATCACTTTGGTAAAATGCTGACTTAAAAAATCGGTAACCACCAAACCCAGATCGGTAGGGAAGAGTTTTGATTTTTCTGCACCGGTATTTTCCTGGTCGGTTATTTTTCTTACTTCATCATTTTGTAAACGCAGCACACGGAAATCCCTTTTCACGCCTTCCTTATCTTTTTTCTCAACATAATTTCTTTTGATGATGGTGGAGATAGTAGGAGCATAGGTACTCGGCCTGCCAATGCCCAGTTCCTCCAGTTTCTTTACCAGCGAGGCTTCTGTGTAACGGGCTGCATGTTTGCTGAAGCGTTCAGTAGCTGTCATTTTTTCGAATGCCAGCACCTGGCCCACAGTTAAATTTGGTAAGCGGCTATCATCGCCATCATTTTCATCTTCATCATCAGTACTTTCTAAATAGACCTTTAAGAAGCCGTCGAATTTTATTACCTGTCCGCTGGCTGTAAGTTCCTGGCTATTGGTGCTGATATTTATTTTAGCAGTAGTGTTCTCCAGTTCTGCATCCGCCATTTGTGAAGCGATGGTTCTTTTCCAAATTAATTCATACAAACGGTTCAGATCCGGATCGCCAACCGATTTGTTTTCCATGTAGGTAGGGCGTATGGCTTCATGCGCTTCCTGTGCACTTTCGTTTTTGTTTTTGTATTTGCGAACCTGTAAATATGTAGAACCAAAGCTGCTGCTGATCTCTGCTTTAATAGCGTCCATAGCTGTTTCGCCCAGGCTCACACTATCGGTACGCATATAAGTTATCTTACCGCTTTCGTAGAGTTTTTGTGCCAGCAACATGGTCTTGCTTACACCATAACCAAGCTTACGGCTTGCTTCCTGCTGCAGGGTACTTGTGGTGAAAGGGGCTGCCGGTGTGCGTTTGCCAGGGCGTACCTGTATGTCTTTTACTTTGTAATCGGCACCAATACAACTCTGCAGAAATTTCTCTGCATCCGTTTCGTTATTATATTTAGCTCCTTCTGCTTTAAAAGAAACGGTTTTGTTATTCAGATCGGTTGCAGCCAATGTTGCTTCCAGTTTAAAACTGCTTACCGGTGTAAACTGGTTTATTTCTCTTTCTTTTTCTACAATTAATTTTACGGCTACACTTTGTACACGGCCGGCACTTAGGCCGCCGCTCATGCCAATTTTGCGCCAGAGAACAGGGCTTAGTTCAAAACCCACAATACGGTCAACAACCCTGCGGGCCTGTTGTGCATCCACCAGGTTCATATCTATAATACGTGGATTTAATACTGCTTTCTGAATAGCCGGTTTTGTAATTTCATGAAACACGATACGCTTGGTTGTTTTAACATCCAAACCAAGTACTTCAGCTAAATGCCAGCTGATACTTTCTCCCTCACGGTCCTCATCCGATGCCAGCCAGACTGTTTCACTTTTTTTAGCAAGACTTTTCAGATCACTTACAACTTTCGATTTTTCGGGTGGTACTATATATGTAGGGTTGAAATTATTGTTCACATCAATACCCATATCGTTCTTCACCAGATCACGAATATGACCAAAGCAACTTTTCACTTCAAAGTCTTTTCCAAGAATTGCTTCAATGGTCTTTGCCTTTGCCGGGGACTCCACTATTAACAGATTTTTCGCCATATTTTATTGTTGAATTATTTTCTGTAATACACTGTGGCACTGGTTTTTATTATTATCGTTACAGAAACGGTTTCACAGCAAGCACAGATGTATTTTCCTTTAAATTGCCTGTTTTAAAAAAGGCAAGTTTCACTGCAATATTACTTTAAAATTGAAAAATCAAAATAAATCTTCTGAACTGTGTGAAGATTTTAACGCTTTTCCATAAAATCAATCACCTGTTTTTTAATGCTTTCATCGTGGTAAATTTTACGATGCCCGAGCCCTTTTGTACAAACGAATTTTATGTTTGGATGGTTGTCTTCTTTTACTTTTAATGCATCGGCCCAGGGGGTAATATCATCTTCTTCATCATGCATCCAGAGTATGGTGGCTTTAATATTATTCATGGCACGGCGCATAGAAAACCAGGCAACATTTTTCCCGGTTAAATTAAAAATGATCTTTTCAAACTCATCTCTTACGCTTTCATTTTTTAATTTCAGCATCTTAAAAGCACCATCTACCGCCGATGTGGTTTCGGTTGCAGGGGCAATAAATACTACTTTGGTATTGGCATCATGCGTTACCTGTTCCAGTGCAAGGCTTAATGAAATGCCGCCAAAAGAATGGGCTATAAAGTATTCTATCGGGCCAAACTGTTGCATAACCTCCTTTATCATTTCACTGTATTCAATAGCATTCGTGGTGTCTCCTTCGCTGTCGCCATGGGCCGGTGCATCAAAAGCCAGCACTTCAAAACCTTTGGCAATCAACAATACAGCATAGTCTTCAAATTTGTGTGCTGCAGAACCAAAACCATGTAAGATGAGGGCCTTTTTTGCCTGCGGATGATTCCACCGGTAACCATTCATCTTTTTATTGTTGAGTTGAAAATGTATGACTTCAGCATTTTTAACCGGTGCTTTGCGGATGGATTTCATGAAGGGCGTACCAAAAACCACAAATGCTTTTTCTGCTGCCTTTCTTTTTGAGATTACGCTTAACAATTTAAATTTTGTTTGAACGTAACCAATTGCTAACCTTTGTGTGAGTTTCA
>JAOAUI010000430.1 GCA_030157685.1 Ferruginibacter sp.
CTTGTTTGGGTGGCATACCAGATCATTACCATGGCAATATAGTCCTGCATATCCTTGCCGGAAAACTGGGTCTTGAATTCAACAATTTTTTCGTTGATGGTTTTTAAAGTGCGGCGTATGGCTTCTTCATCGGATGGATTGGTTTTAATGCGATAGGTGCGATCGCCAATTACAATATTTACGGGAATGAGTTCTGCCATGATTATTCACTTAGTATGCCAATACATTTATCAATTTCACGAATGTACTGGCTGATGTTTTTTTCAAATGCTTTTTTATCTGCCTCGCTCATGTTACCGGTGGCAGCTTTTAAAATGGATATTTTTTCCTGCAGGTTTGTTATCTGCAGATCGTCTTTTTCTTTTGCTTCTTTTAATTGCTTTATTAATTCGCTTTGCCGGCTATTCTCTTTTTGCAATAGCTGGTGGCTCTTCAGCAGTTGCTGAAGTTTATCGTTAATGCGTTTGATATGTTGTTCTAAATCACTCATAATAACCCCCTCCGCCTCCGCCGCGGCGGAGGAACTTAGAGTATAATTATTTTAATTTCTTTTCAATTGTTTCTAAAATGCGCTAATAGCTGTGATCTCCTCCAGTTCACCCTTTAGGGGGCGGAGGGGGTTATTACTTTCTTATCTCTGCCCCCAGTTCTTTTTCATAAGTCCCGATGATCTTATTCATCATGCCGTCAATATCCTTATCGGTCATTGTTTTTTCTTCATCCAAAAAAGTAAAGCTGATGGCCATTGATTTTTTGCCGGCGCCAATCTTTTCACTTTCAAATATATCAAACAAGCTGATTGAAGTTAACTTATTTACTTTTGCTGTGGCCGTTGCTTTTTCCACAGCTTCAAAAGGCAGGGCTTTTGGTACAATTATGGCCAGGTCGCGGTTTACAGCAGGGTATTTACTAACGTCTTTATGCTGAATATTTATTTTCTTATTAAGTTTCAGTAAGCGGTCCCAGTTAAGGTCGGCATAAAAAACGGGTTGCTTAATATCAAAGCGATCCAGTTTTGAATTACTTACCAAACCAATTTCTGCAATCTTTTCATTTTTGATGTTGGCCTGGAGGGCAGTTGATAAATCGGGGTTTTCTGCCCCGGTATAAGCATCGGCTTTTAAACCCAGCACATTCATTATTTTTTCAAATATTGCTTTTATAAAATAGAAATCTGCTTTTTCTCCTTTACCCTTCCAGCCATCGGCAGTTTTATTGCCGGTAATGTAAATGGTAAGATGGTTGTCTTCTATATATTTTCCGGCTTCATTAACGGCGTATGTTTTTCCAAATTCAAAAAACTTCAGGTCGTTGTTTTTGCGGTTGAGGTTGTAAGCGATAGAAGTAAGGCCGGTTTCCATCATGGCCGGGCGCATTACATTTAGCTCCTCACTTAAATTGTTTATCATCTTCACTGTGTTCTTCAAAACAGTATCATTGTAATAGGCACTGTTGGTAATAGAGTTTGTGAAAATTTCCTGAAAGCCTGAGCCGGCCAGGTATTCGGCCGTTTTTTCTGTGTAGGTAGCTTCATGCGCCAGTGTTTCCACCGAAGGTGCAATCGTTATCAGGGCCGGAATATCTACATTATCCAAACCATCAATACGCATAATTTCTTCCACAATATCGGCGCCAATGCTGACGTCGGTTTTGCTGAATGGCACTTTATACCACATTTCATCATCGCCTTCTTTTATTAATTCAAAACCCAGGCTGTGTAAAATGTTTTTAATGGTGTCGCCATGATAATTTTTACCGCTTAGTTTTTTCAGGTAATGATATTTTAGGGCGACTTCTGTTTTTTCTTTGGGGCTTGGATATACATCAATGATATCGCTGGCAATTTCGCCACCGGCAATTTCTTTAATGAGCATGGCTGCTCTTTTTAAAACATTAACCGTGTTACTGATGTCGACACCTTTTTCAAAACGGGTGGCAGCATCGGTACGCAGGCCATGCTTTAAGGATGTTTTACGCACTGATGTGGGATTAAACCAGGCACTTTCTAAAAAAATATTTTTTGTAGTAGTTGTTACGCCGCTTTGCATACCGCCGTAAACACCGCCAATACACATCGGTGCTTCGGCGTTGCAGATCATCAGGTCTTCGGGAAATAATTTTCTTTCTTTTTCATCCAGTGTAACAAACGTAGTTCCTTCCGGCAGATTTTTTATGATCACTTTTTTGCC
>JAOAUI010000431.1 GCA_030157685.1 Ferruginibacter sp.
GAAAATTAAAATATTTAAAATCAAATATCTTTATATTCATGCTGAATATGGAAAAGAAAACCATCCTTGTTTTTGGAACCGGCCACCTGGCTTACCGGCTTACAGCAAAATTAACTACAGGCAACTACCAGGTTGTACATGCAACGCTTGATGAAATTAATGGAACTTCCTCCGCAGGACCCTATGGGCAATCTGTTTCATTGATTGAAAACCTGCAGCAATATGTAAAGCAGCTGGATGTGGATACGATTCGCATGGTTTACCTGCTCGACGAAAAAGATGAAGTTAATCTGCAGCTCATCATTGCACTCATTTCCTTGTATCCGGATATTTCAATTGCTGCTTCTTTATTTAATGAGAACCTGATACCGCATTTGAAGGCGCAGCATAGCAATGTCACCATTTTTAATCCGGCAAAAATTGCAGCACCACATTTTGTTGCAGCGTTGGATCAGCCTTTAGAAAGAAAGATTGAAACCGGGGTAATCAGTAACACACCCAAAATCAGCTTAAGGAAAAAGGATACTTTAATCAAAAAACTGTTACTCTCTTTTATCGGTTTAATTATTATTGCGGTGTTGTTTTTTCATTTTTACGAAAAATTATCCTGGATAGATTCCTTCTACTTTGTAATAGTTACCGTAGCAACTGTAGGATATGGCGATATTAATTTAGCGGCTTCGGCACCATTAAGTAAGCTGTTTGGAATAACACTTATTCTCTCTTCCACCTTTTTTATCTGGATGATCTTTTCACTTACCATCGACCGGGTTTTAAAGAAACGGATCATGCTGGCCCTGGGAAGAAAAAAATATCATTGCAAAGACCATATCATTCTTTGCGGCCTGGGCCGGCTGGGTTATTTTATTGCAGAGGAATTGCTTCAAAAAGGAGAGAAGCTAATTATCATAGAGCAAAATGAAGACAGCCGCTACCTGGATTATTTCAGGCAGTTGGGTGCAGATATTTATATCGGCGATGGCCGCTTATCCAAAGTGCTGGATGATACGAATGTGGCACAGGCACGTGCCTTGATATCGGTAATTAATGATGATTCCATTAATCTTGAAATTGGATTAAACTCCCGTTCTTTTCAACCGGGTATCAGGCTTATACTGAGGATTTTTGATGAGCAGATGGCTAAAAAGATAAAAGAATATCTCAATATTCATCTTACACTAAGTGCCAGTGATATTGCCGATGAAAAGTTTTATGAAATTTTGAAGTAGACTCTGAAAATGGCCCCGGCGGCTTTCAGCCTTCAGGCCCGTTATAAAACTTCGTGCAGCACCAGCAGGGTTTTCATTTGCCCAAAATCATGAATGTGCAGGGCATAATACTCCAGATATCTCAGCAATAGCAATCTTCTTATTTCACCATTCAGGTTAAATTGTTCCAGTTCATCAGGCTGCATCACTTTTAGTAATTGTGCAGTAAGTTCAGCATTTTTTCCATCCATAAAATTGGGATGTGTGGGCTGATGATCAATAAAATTCCCTTCCTGTAGATCCAGCACCGAATCTTCGCTATTAAAATTATCTATCATTCTAAAACCAAAAAAATGTGTAAGGTGTAGGGTAAAAAACAGTGCAAAATTTGCTGTAACGGTTTTATCTGCCTTATCCAATGCTAAAAAAGATTCCTCACAAAAAGAAAAAAGATCGGCATTGGGTTCCGGCTGCTTTAAACATTTTTGAATGAGCTCGGCCATGAAGGAAGCGATGCTGTTTTTTATAACATCACTCAGCAATTTATCATACAAAACAGCCCAGGAAAACTCTTTTATGCGTTGTATAGATTTGTTTTCGCTGTGGTAAACAACCAGGTCTAAAATAGCTGTGGGCTGGAAATGGTTGGCTTTTGAAGCTGATTTTTTTGAAGTACGCACCCCATTCACCATATAGGTTTGTATGCCGAACATTTCGGTAAATATGGTAACCACCAGGCTGGTTTCGCCATATTTAATGCTTCGTAAAACTATGCCTTTGGTTTTATGAGTCATACCTGCCCGCAATTTATTTATCCCACGAAGGCACTAAGTACACAAAGAAATTTTCTTTGTGGTCTCCGTGGCTTTGTGGGAAACCTTTTAGGATTTTCAAAAATACCAAACATCTTATCAGCTTTTCGTTCAATTAGTACAAATAGATTTTCTTTGCATAATTATCAACCTGCCTGCCGGCAGGCAGGTTATCATCATTAATCAATTATCCATTATATATATGTGGCAACGACTGGGAAAATTAGTACTTAAATACAGAGGGCCTCTATTGATCCTGTTATTATTGGTAACCGCTGTCATGGGTTTTTATGCCAGCAAGGTTAAGATGAGCTACGAATTTTCGAAAGCCATACCCACCAATAATGCAAAATATCTTGAGTACGTATCTTTTAAGCAAAAATTTGGCGATGATGGCAACATGCTGGTTACAGGCATACAAACCGACAGTTTATTTACGCTTAAATATTTTAATGCTTACAAAGAACTTCAGCAGCAATTAAAAAAAATAAAGCATGTAGAAGATATTTTAAGCATTCCCACATCAATAAAACTGGCTAAAGATTCCTTAACGGAAAAACTGGCTGCACAAAAAATATTTCCCGATTATATTCCAACACAGGAAGCATTGGATACAGCTGCGGCAGAATTTTTTAACCTGCCTTTTTACAAACAACGGCTTTACTCGCAGAGTCCTGCGGATAACCCTGGCTCAAAAGCCTACCTGATGGGAGTGCGTATTAATAAAGATGTACTGAATTCCAAAGGGCGCACACAGGTAATAAACGACATCATAAATACGGTAAAAAAGTTTGAAGAAAAAACAGGATCAGAAGTTCACCTCAGTGGCTTACCGCTGATAAGAACCGTGGTTGCCGACAGGATACAGAATGAAATGAAATATTTTTTATTCGGCTCTCTTTTATTAAGCACGCTTATACTGGCGCTTTTCTTCCGCTCTTTCAGCACTACGCTGCTTTCTTTGCTGGTAGTGGTTTTGGGCGTTGTGTGGAGCGTGGGTGTGTTGTATTTATGTGGCTACCAGGTTACGCTGTTAACCGCACTAATACCTTGTTTGGTGGTGGTAATTGGCATACCCAATTGTATTTATTTTATCAATAAGTACCATACTTCATACTTACAATCGGGCGATAAAGAAAAATCGCTGGTGGATATGGTTAGCAAGATGGGTGTGGTTACTTTATTTTGCAATCTTACTGCTGCCATTGGCTTTGCTGTTTTTGCATTAACCCGCAGCGCCATCTTAAAAGAATTTGGTGTAGTGGCAGGCATCAGCATCATGATCATTTTTATTGTTTCGTTTATTTTATTACCTGCGGCATTAAGCTATCTGCCTGCCCCCAAACCATCACAAACTAAATACCTGAACAACAGATGGATCACAAATTTTTTATTGCAGACTGAGAAATGGGTTTTCCATCATAAAAAAATAGTGTACGGCATTACAACAGTTGTTTTAATTTTTGCAGTGGTTGGTATTTTTAAATTAAAGAGTGTGTCTTTTATTGTTGATGATTTGCCCAAAACAGATAAAATATACACCGACATTAAATTCTTTGAGAAACATTTTGGCGGTGTAATGCCGCTGGAAATTGTGATTGATACCAAAAAACCTAAAGGAATTATCAGCCCTAAAATAGATGTTCATGCAATTGCATTTTTCCAGGATTCTTTCCTGGTTAATCAAAAAGATGTAGCCAAACCGCTTTCGGTGATAGATGGAATTAAGTTTTTTTACCAGGCAGCAAGCGAAGGAACAGGTGATTCTTCCTTCACATTACCGGCCTTTGGCAATCCTTTATATGATTTGCATAAACAACTGGTGCAGCTAAATGCCCGGCGTAAAAACAATGAAATGACTGCTTCGGACTCGGCCACAGCCAAATTAATGGGTTCATTTGTAGATTCCAGCGAGCAATACCTGCGTATCAGCATGAGTATGGCCGATATCGGAACTCAAAAATTGCCTCCATTGCTGGATACTATTCAGCAAAAAGCAAATGAAATATTCGATACAGCCACATACAAGGTTCAGCTTACAGGCACCAGCATTACTTTTTTAGAAGGCAGCCGCTTTATAGTAAATGGTTTAAAGGATAGCATTTTCTGGGCTTTTTTGCTGATTGCCCTGTGCATGCTTTACCTGTTTAAATCGGTACGCATTTTATTGTGCTCACTCATTCCAAATCTTATACCATTGGTGATAACGGCAGGTATTATGGGCTGGGCGGGCGTTCCTTTAAAACCCTCTACAGTATTGGTTTTTAGTGTGGCGTTGGGCATTGCTGTGGATATAACCATCCGGTTCCTGGTAAATTATAAACAGGAACTGGCGGCTTACAATTACAATGTGCCCCAAACAGTAAGCGCTACCATAAAAAACACCGGTTTAAGCATTGTGTATACTGCACTGGTTTTAATTGCCGGCTTTATTATTTTTTGTGCCAGCGGTTTTGGTGGTACCAAAGCACTTGGCTGGTTAACATCTGCAACCTTATTAATTGCCACTTTAACCAACCTGGTTTTACTGCCCGTTTTGTTGCTTTTGTTTGCCCCTAAAAAGCCAGGAATAAAAAAAGGTTGAAATTTTCGTAATTTGTTTAAAATCAGGAGCTTTTATAAAAGCAGTGTCTGAAAATGCTTTCCAGAAAAGAAAAGCAGCAGAAAGCTTAATAAAATTGTCAAAGTATTTGATATTTACAGGGAATCTGAATTATATTTGTCGCTATAAACTATTATGCAAATGAGAAAATTGACATTATTCCTGGCAGCCGTATTTGTATTCGTACTACATGCAGCTGCCCAGAACCGTACAATAACCGGTAAGGTTTCTGATGAAAAAGGTGCTCCTATAGAAGGGGTTTCTGTTACCTCGCCCAATGGCAAACAGGGTACACAAACAGAAAAAGATGGTACTTATAGTATCTCTTTACCAACTGCTGTGAAAAATCTGATCTTTACCTACGTAAATTTTGTAGCCCAAACAAAGTCGATTGGAAACAGCCTGACAATAAATATTGTTTTAAGATCTGTTGATTCTAAGCTGGAAGAAGTGGTGGTAGTGGGTTACGGTACCACAAAACGTAAAGAATTTACGGGAAGCCTTTCGAACGTTAAAGGGCAAGCTGTTGCCGAAAAGCCTAATCAGAGTTTTGAACAGGCACTTGCCGGCCGTGCTGCTGGTGTACAGATAACCATACCCAGCGGAGTGTTAAATACACCTCCTGTTTTTCGTATACGCGGCACGGGTTCTATTTCAAATGGTTCCTCCCCTTTAATCGTTGTTGATGGTACGCCGGTAACAACTGGTGATTTAGCAGGATCAAATGCTGCCGGTAATGCTTTAGCCAGTATTAACCCTGCAGATATTGAAAATATTGACATTTCTAAAGATGCTGCAGCTACAGCCATTTATGGTAGCCGTGCAGCTAATGGTGTGGTTTTCATTACAACTAAAAGAGGTAAGCCAGGTAGGACAAAGGTTAATTATAATGTATCCATGGGTTTCACTACTCCTTATGGTATACCTAAAGTTTTAAATGCACAACAGTATACCGATTATAAGAACTATGCAGCTTCAACAACATTGGGCGTTAATACTACCAACCCACTCGGATCAGGTTATGTAAAATACAATCTTACAGCTGGTCCTGATGGTAACCCAATCAATACAAATTGGGGAGACGTAATTTATCGTCAGGGTTTTAATCAGGATCATAATCTGAACATATCTGGTGGAAGCGATAATACAACCTATTATTTCTCGGCCGGATATACCAACCAGGAAGGAATTCTAAGGAATAATGATTTTGTTCGTAAAAACATTCTGATGAATGTGGATACCAGGGTAAGTAAATTTATTTCTATAGGAGGAAAAATTTCATATTCCAATGAGCTTAACCAGGTATCTTCAGCTACCGGTTCATTGGGAGATGCATTTGCCACGGGTGGTTTTGGCCGGCTTGCACTGGTTAATTCACCCAATATAAGCCCATACAACAATGATGGCTCTTATAATATTAGCACAGCAGGAAATTTCATTGGCCAGCAGGGTAACCAAATCAGCACCGGCCAGGTAGGCTTTAGCAACCCTGTATATTTATTTGATAAAAACCGTTCAAACAGTGAAACCAACCACATTCAGTCTAATGTGAATGTACAGATAAAGCCTTTCAGCTGGCTTACCTTCAGATCGCTCTACGGTATTGATTACATATATGTTGATAATGACATTTTCCGAGATGCCCGCCATGGCGATGGTGTTACAAACAGCGGTGATGCATTTGCCACTTTAAGTAAATTTAAAAGATGGACATTCAGTAACACGCTACAGATTGAAAAGACTTTTAAAGATAAACACAGTTTTGTATTATTGGGAGGACTTGAACAGGACCGCAGAAACACCGCAGGTTTTGGCTTAACCCGCAGGGTGCTTACTGATCCTGTATATAATGTGATACAAGGCGGCTTTACAACCGATGTTAACAGCGGACTTACATTGGGAGAAAATTACCTGCAATCTCAATTTGGCAGGTTTAATTACAATTATAAGAAAAAATATTTTATAAGTGCCAATATCCGTAAGGATAAATATTCAGCTTTTCCAACCCAGGCAGAAACCTTCTATGGGTTTTCTGGTGCATGGGAGGTTACTGAGGAAAAATTCTGGGGTCCGAATATCAGAAAGGTTTTCTCGAGCCTTAAATTAAGGGGAAGCTATGGTAAAGTAGGTAATACATCAGGTATCGGCGATTTTCCTACTTACTCTACATTTAGTTCCGGAGTATATGGTGGTAATGGTACTTTAGCATTTAGCCAGGCTGGCAACCCCAACCTGAAATGGGAAACCAGTAAGCAAACAAACTTTGGCGCTACTTTAGGCTTCTTTAAAGACAGGCTGAGTTTGGAAATGACCTATTACAAGAATAATATTTCGGGTTTAATCATAAATGTGCCTCAGGCACCCTCTACCGGTTTGCCAAATTCAGTTCCTCAAAACGTAGGTAAATTGTACAATAAAGGGATTGAACTTACCTTGTCCGGAAATATTGTAAACACCAAAAACTTTACGTGGACCACCAACTTTAACTACACCAATAACAGGAATGAAGTAACAGAACTGGCACCAGGGGTTACTGAAATATTGAGCGGTACTGGAGGTTTAGAAACCGTTAACCGGACAGCCGTAGGATATCCTGTGGGTTATCTTTGGGTTGTTCGTTCTGGTGGCGCAGATCCTGCAACAGGAAGAAGGATTCTTTATAATAAAGTAGGTAACGCTATCTTATATCGTTTTGGCACATTGCCTGCAGGCGAATTTAATTATCAGAATACCGATGGCACAAGATATAATAACCAGGCAGGGACATCCATCACTATAAACCAGGCTGCAGATGCTGTAATGTATGCCAATCCTACACCAAGGGCATCAGGTGGTTTTAGCAATAATTTCAGGTACAAAAATTTTGACCTGGATGTACTGTTTACTTACCAGGCCGGATTCTCTCTTTATTATGGTACCAATGCCGGTCTTTTTGATCAACGTTTCTGGAACAACTCTGTAGATGTATTAAATGGCTGGAGAAAATTTGGCGATGTTACCAATATACCAAAACCTGTTTATGGAGATAATGTATCCAACGGTTCGGGTTTACCTATTAGCTTTAATGTTTTCAAAGGCGATTTTATTAAACTGAAAAACCTAACGCTCGGCTATAATATACCTGCTGAAGGTTTAAAAAAAGTAAAAATAACCAATATAAGGTTCTATGTTAGCGGACAAAACCTGTGGATATTTACCAAGTATCCGGGCCCTGATCCTGAAGTTTCCTCAAATGGTAATAATTCGTCGAGCGGTCAGGGTGTAGACAGGAATACACTTGCAAACGGAAGGACAATGACAGTTGGATTAAATGTTGGTTTCTGATAAATATCAATTTATAAAATAAAAATTTCAGAATGAAAAAGCAATTCAAATATATAATAGCCTTAGGGTTGATTTTATTTACGGGTATATCATGTAAAAAAGAATATCTTACCCCTGTTCCCCTTACAAGCGTAAGTGATGCAACGGCTTTTGATACACCAGAGCGTATATTGGGGAATGTACGTGGCTTATATACCAATACAAAAAGTGGGGCATTTTATGCCGGTCGCTTTATTGTGTATGGTGATATACGTGGAGAAGACTTTTTAAACGAAACCGGAAACCTGGTTACCGGTGCTGATGTATGGAGTTTAAATCCAACAGGAACTTCAACCAACTCTGTCATAAACCTCTGGAGAGATGCTTATTTTGCAATTAACCTTTGCAACATAACTATTGAAGGCGTTACCGCTAAAGGGCCATCAGTGGTTGGCGCATCGTTAACCAACAATTACCTGGGTGAAGCAAGATTGGTAAGGGCACTATGTTATTACAGCCTGCTGCAATTGTATGCTAGGCCTTATGCCGATGGGGCCGGTAGCAAACCTGGTTTACCGTTGCGTATAACAGCGATAAAAGGATCGGGATTTTCTGATCTGGCCAGAAGTTCTGTTGCACAGGTGTATGCACAAATACTTTCCGACCTCAATTTTGCAGAAGCTAACCTGCCATTAACAAATGCAAGTGCAGAACTAAACACCACCCGTGCACACCGCAACACTGCCATTGCTTTAAAAACAAGGGTATACTTATCCATGGGCGACTATCCAAACGTAATTGCCGAAGGAACTAAACTTGCACCACAAGCTGTGGCGCCTTTTAGTGCAAATGCAGCTCCAACCGGAGTCGTACATGCATTACAGCCCAATATTACTACCGTATTTTCAACGTATAACACTACCGAATCAATACTTTCATTTCCTATGACGGCAGCAGGGGGCGATAACCCCGGTACTCAAAATCAGCTTGGCTTTTATTTTGTGCGAAATGCTAGCAACCTTGGGTCAGCAGAATATTCTTTAAATCCTTCCGGAATAATAAGCGATCCGGCATATGCAACTGCCAGTGCAGATGCAAGAAAAAACCTGATTTTTACCAACGTTTCAAACAATAAAAAATTTGTAAATAAATATTCGCTTCCTTCTCCGTTTCTTGATTATCCCCCGGTTATCCGTTATTCAGAAGTATTGCTGAACCTTGCAGAAGCACTGGCAAGGAGAAATGGTGCAGGTGATGCAGCAAAGGCACTTGAATTGGTAAATGCAGTACGCAAGCGGTCAGACCCAAGTGTTACTATTGCGGGACCAACCCAGGCGGCTTTAATTAATGCAATTTTACTGGAAAGAAGAATTGAATTCCTCGGCGAAGGCCTTCGTAATAATGACCTGATGCGTTTGCTGCAAACCATTCCTGCAAAAGGATCGGTTCCTGCAAAAGCGCCAACAGACCAGGGTTATATCTGGCCTATTTCAGCTACTGAAATGTCGCTGAATAAATTGATGACAGACAATTAAGCCTTGCTTTTAAAATATCGAAAACTCCG
>JAOAUI010000432.1 GCA_030157685.1 Ferruginibacter sp.
ATAATGCAGACGCACTTGAAGCTATTGTAAGTATATCGCCGAAATTTACAAAATTGAGAAACCCTATATTACGAAAAGTGATCGCAGCAAGAACCAGTATCGCTATGGCTTCCAAATTTGGCGGTTGCAGTGTGGACGATTTTTTTAACAAGTTACAGCCATTGGGTTTTGAAATTGACATTTCAGCAATTGAAATGGAAAAGGTGATTGAAAACAAACCTGTTCCGGCATTCATGAAAAATATAGCGGCCGATAAAATGATTGAGTTGGATGTACGTGCGGTTATTGAATCGGGTAAAGATCCGCTTGACATTATTGTAAAAAAAGTAAAGACCTTACAAACTGGAGCTGTACTTAAGATCATCAATAGTTTTGAGCCTACCCCATTAATGCACCTGCTCGGCAAACAAGGGTTTCAATCTTATTCCGAAACGATCAATGATGATTTAGTAAATACTTATTTTTATAAACAAAGCGAGATAAATGTTTTAGCCGAAAACAAAGAAACCGATTACTCAAAAGGTTGGGATGAAATATTGAATCGATTTAATGACAAGCTTGAAACCATTGATGTAAGGGCATTAGAAATGCCTTTACCCATGCATACCATACTGGAAGCGTTAGCAATCTTGCCAACCGATAAAGCCTTGTTTGTTTATCACAAACGCATTCCTGTATTTCTGTTGCCCGAACTGGAAGAACAGCAGTTTAGTTACCGCATCAAAGAGATCAGTGATGGAGAAGTACAACTAGTGATTTATAAAAACTAATATGTTTTCAACAACCGGAAATACCGAAGCAACAAAGACAACTTCCTGGAAAGTGGTATTGCCTTTTTACGGCTATGCCGCTATCGCTTTTTTAATTGCCACTATTCTTTTATTGTTTTCTGCAAGTGATATCACCAGTCATTATTTTCTTCCACATACATTGGCTATTATACATATTATGGCACTTGGCTGGGGTACCATGATGATACTAGGGGCCAGCCATCAATTGGTGCCAGTATTGATTGAAGGTAAATTGTACAGCAATAAACTGGCCTATGCCTCCTTTACATTTGCTGCGATTGGTATCCCCTTATTAGTTAATGGTTTTTATGTTTTTAATATGGGCTTACATACCCAGTGTGGCGGCATATTAATCATCCTATCCGTCATTGCTTATCTGATTAACCTTGCTGCAAGTATGGTAAAAAGCAAGCAGGAAAATGTACATGCTTTTTTTATTTTTACCGCTGCATTGTGGTTACTGGCAACTGCAATTGTTGGACTGTTGCTACTCTACAACTTTACTGAACCGTTACTGCCTAAAGGTTCACTGAATTATCTTCCGGTGCATGCACATATTGGTATTGTTGGCTGGTTTTTATTGCTGGTAATGGGAGTAGGCTCCCGGTTGATACCCATGTTTCTTATTTCCAAGTACAACAATACCCGGCAACTCTGGTGGATTTATGGATTAATAAACGGAGGCCTTTTGTCTTTCGTTTATATCTTTTTATATACCGATAGCAAATCGCTGCTGAGTATCCCATTATTGGCAGTGGCGGCCTCCATTGTATTGTTTGGTGATTTTTGCTTCAAGGCTTACCAGCAGCGTATTCGTAAAAAAGTTGATGAGCAAATGAAAGTATCTTTACTATCAGTGCTGATGATGTTATTGCCGGTCATTTTTTTGGTTATTATTATTACACTTTTAATACTGTCACCAAAAGAAAATGTCAGCCTCATAATAACTTATGGCTTTATCATTTTTTTTGGATGGATTACTGCCATCATTTTAGGCATGACATTTAAAACCTTACCTTTTATTGTTTGGAATAAAGTGTATCATCACTTAGCCGGAAAAGGAAAGACACCCAACCCCAAAGATTTGTTTAGTAAAAAAGTTTTTAAATGGATGAGCGTCGCTTACATCCTGGGGTTTGTAATGTTTACCGCAGGCATTTTGTTTTATTCCGCCATTGTGTTACAAATTGCTGCCGCATTATTATTACTCACTTCCTTATTGTATAACTGGAATGTAATAAAATTGTTAATGCATAAACCTGTTTCTTTATGACGAATGTAATTACAAATGATAACCTGCAATGCACGGTGGCATTGGCAGCCCTGCAAAATGTAATGGACCCTGAAATAGGGTTGAATATTGTAGATT
>JAOAUI010000433.1 GCA_030157685.1 Ferruginibacter sp.
AGTGAATATTCACTTACTTTATACCCTGGAATACTAACAATATCATTTTTCATAATCGTAACTTTATAAATTAATAATTCAAATTGTACGCCTCCGTATGTGTTTTCATTATGCACTAACCAAACAAAAAGCCGAAATTGAAATTCAACTGGGGGTTACCTGGGATGATGACTGGCAGCCTGTTTATCATGCCAGTGGTTTTAGTTTTTTAAAAATGCCCGTCATAACTCAAAAGCAACCCAACCAGGTGCAAATGTTTAACTGGGGTTTAATTCCACATTGGGTAAAAACAAAAGCCGATGCCGATAAATTAAAAACCCAAACCTTAAATGCCCGTTCCGAAACTGTTTTTGAAAAACCTTCTTTCCGTTCTTACATCCCAAATAACCGCTGTTTAATTGTAGCAGATGGTTTTTTTGAATGGATGGATTTTCAGAAGAAAAAATATCCGCACCTGATTCAGATGCAGGACGAAAAACTATTTTGTTTTGCCGGCATTTATTCATCCTGGGTTGATAAAGCAACCGGTGAACTCATTAACAGCTTTTCAATACTTACTACCGATGCCAACCCCATGATGGAAAAAATTCACAACCTAAAAAACAGAATGCCGGTTATAGTACCTCCATCGCTTTATAAAAAATGGCTAAGCCCTGATCTGCCAAAAGCTGAAATAATATCATTTTTCACTCCTTACCCCGAAGACAAGATGCAAAACCACACCATCAGCAAACGCATTACTTCCAGAACCGAAAACAGTAATGTAATTGAAACATTAGCCCCTTTTGAATTTCCCGAACTGGCGCTGTTAAAATAAAACCCCCTGCGGTTTTTTTTCAGGTACATATGTAAACTCAAAACGCTTAACCAGTTCGTATTGCTTTTCATCCTCTGCCCTCCGCAACAATAAAAATGCATCTGCAAAAAAACTATCTGCAAATTTTTTATATTCATACTCCTTCATAATTTCTATGTATTTGTCATTGTCCAATCTTCCTGCAAGTACAATTTGCGGGTCAAGTAAAAAATGAGGCTCATCGCCACCTGCCTTCATCAATCGCCGGGCCCGTTTTAGTTTTTTTATCAGGTCCAGTACCTGTTGCTGATTATCTATCTGAATAAAAACCGCATGCATCGGGTAACCATCGTAATCACGCAACAGTACCATAAAAGGTTTTTCTGCCATGGCAACCTGCTGCAGCTGCTGTGTAATTTTGCTTTCCATTTTTTTTACAGCCGTAAATCTTACCAGCGAAATATGGGGCCTGCCGGTTGGTGGTTGCACAATGCCATAGTTTTCCGTTATTTGCTGCCTGTCTGTTTCAATGCTGTTACGCAGTGCTTCAGGTATATCTATTACCACCAGGTATTCGTACAGGCTATGCCCTGTTACACTTAGTGTTTTGTCCATAGTGTATAAATAGTAAAGTGAAAAATCTTTTTCCCAAATAATTTAGCATAAATTTACTAACTTAATTAGTTATTTGCAAAATAAATATTTCCTTTGGGGAATAAAAACGATATCAATATGGAAGTAGAAAATTTTTTCGCCGCCGGCTACCGGGGCAGCAAAGCCTTTAAACAGCTGGATGTACCCACGGCCAATGCAACCGGCTTTGGCGCTGCAGCCGATGATTATATGGAACGGGGTATTGATTTGAACGAGCAGCTTATCCGCAACAAACCCGCCACCTATTTTATGCGGGTGAGCGGCAACAGCATGATAAACGCCTGCATACATGATGGCGACATTATTATTGTAGACCGATCCATAAAACCCGTAAACGGTAAAATAGTAATTGCGGTGGTAGATGGAGAAATGATCATCAGGCGCTTTGTAAAAACAATGAACAGTTTGAAGCTGGTGCCCGAAACCCCCAGGCTTTCGGCCATTGATGTAAATGAGTTTAGCGACCTCGTTATTTGGGGTGTGGTTACTTATGTTATTCACAGCGTATGAAAGCGATTGTTGACTGTAACAGTTTTTACGCTGCCTGCGAAAGATTATTTAAACCATCGCTGCATGGCAAGCCCGTTGTTGTACTCAGCAACAACGATGGCTGTATTGTAAGCCGTACAGATGAAGCCAAAGCACTGGGCATACAAATGGCCGGGCCTTATTACCAGAACAAA
>JAOAUI010000434.1 GCA_030157685.1 Ferruginibacter sp.
GCCACCGGCCAGGCAATACACATAAACCGGTTTGTCTTTATCTATAAAAGCCAGGCGACGTTCAAATTCTGCTTTATTATTCCAATCGGCCTGCAGGGCATTTTTTATATGGCCGCTGAAAAATTCACCGGGCGTTCTTACGTCCAGTATCTGAATATTTTCTTTGGTGGTAATTTCTTTTTCAAATGCATCGGCAGTTAACGCATTTTCAGTTTGTGCCTTGCAGGAAATAATAATGGCTGAAAATAAAATGGTAGTCAGCAGGGGGCTTAAAAATTTCATCTGAATATTTTTTGCAAATTTACTTTAATAATTCCTGTAACCCGTCTGCCGAAACATTTAATAAATTCACTTTTGGTAAACGTTTGGTTAATTCCCGCCAGTTGGCATCTTTCTTATAAATTTTTTGTAGCAGTTTGGAAGCTTCTGCAACTTTTTTATTGTTCGCCAGCGTAATGGCTGTCCAATACTGCATCTCTAAATTATCCGGAAACATTTTCATGGCAGCACCATATTCTTCCATAGCCAGTTTCATATCATTTTTCTCAGTCGCCAAATCTCCTTTGTCCATGTGCTCGTAAGCCCGAAAAGTTCTCAGCAGCCTGTCTAATTCATCCAGCGGTGCTTTGTTATCATCAACCCGCAGATCGATCAGGCGTTCGTTCCATGGCTGGCCGTTGCTTTTACCTGCCACCACCAAAATGGCAGCAGATTGTTTTCCCCGTATATCGCCACCTGCAGCCTGTGCAGCTTTTAAAGCTGTTAAAACCCTTTCTGCCAAAGGTTTTCCTTCGCTGCCTTCAAATGCTTTCGACATGGCTGCATTTACTTTATCGCCCAGCATCATATTGCTTTGTACCGAATAATTTTTGCCAACAATATTTCCGGCATGGTCAATACAGTTTTTTCCTGTCCAGGAATTTACATTTCCGTTCGCATCAATCATAGCCACTTGTCTTACTTCACGGCCTTCATCGGCTGCCAATAATTCGCTTAAAGCTTCCGGTGCTGTTTTTCCTTTCTTCATCAAATCCAGTCCTTTAATACCATAACTTTTATTCACAAAGCTTTGGGTTGCTACCACACCAACACCAGCTTCGCCCCAGCTTACGGCTGTTCCTACGCTGAACCAGTGGCTTTGTACACCCACGGCCATCTCGCCGGTAACTGCATCACGGGCAACAATAGAAAAAGTATGCGCCAGGCCTGCCTCTTTTTTAAAGAACTGTGCAAAGGAAAATGTTATAATAAAGAGGCAAATACTGAAAAGGAATATAGCTTTCTTCATAAATTGATTTTAAATAAAGCTACAAATAAAAAAGCCATCCCTTTGCAGGAATGGCTCGTATTTAATTTGACTATTTTAAAGTGGAGACAGGTATTGTGCAAATGCATAACCTTCTTCACCATCGGCGGTTTTAATTTTCCACCAGCTGTCATCTGTTTTTTCAACCAGGGTAACAACTTCATCATGTGCAGCTTTTCCAATAATTTCACCTTCGGTGCTTGGTGTACTTCTGATGTTGAGGTTAGTACTGTCTGTTGTTACTTTTAACTGGGCACCGGCGTCGGCCTTAATGTCAATGTTCATCATCAGGTCGCCACTGGCCATGTTGGGGTCAATTTTTGCATACAATGCCCAAAGTGCATCATAATCTGCTGTGCTGTTTGCAGTACCGCTAACATGTAATACTCCTTCCTGTTCTGTTGAAGCTAAGTTAGCAACACCCAATGTGGTAGCTGTTTGCAATAACTCAGCATATTTATCCTGTAATGCCATTTTGTTTGTTTTAAGTTATGATTTAATTATTTTTTGTCTGTTAAACCGGTTACATCAGAAAGCACTTTTGCAGATGCCAGCATTTGCATAATCTTCATCCTGTTTGCCTGAGTAACTTCTCCTTTTAATACAGCTTTGTCGCCCACAAATTCAACGGTAACGCCTGCAATATCTTTAAGGCCATCTTTTACTTTTTGTTGGGTAACAGCATCTAAAACGGTTGTTAAAGAAGCTGGTGGTGGCGGTGGGGGAGCAGCAACAGTACAATTGTTTACTACCGATTTTACACCTTTAACTCCGGCTACAATCTTTTCGCAACCAGCTTTGCAGGCATCATCTTTACACTCGCCGCCCATGGTTACAACACCGTCTTTTACATCAACAGTTGTACCCGACATGGATGGATCGGCTGATAATGCTTTTTCAACAGCAGTTTTAATATCTGCATCTTTTGGTTTACAGCTTACAAAAAGCATGGTGGCCGATACAACCACAACCATTAATAACTTCGTTAATTTCATTTTTTTGTTTTTTAAGATTTAAAATTGGATGCCAAAATAAGACAATTTAAAATGAATGTAGTATTATTTTTTTAATATCTACATTTCATGGCAAGACTTGATAAAAAGTTAAAACTGTTACACCCGATTACAAAATAAAGTACACAATTTGCAACAGCAAACCAGCAGTTTACTTTGCCGAAAAACTCAGGATTAACTTGTCTTTTTCTGAAGTAATTACCAGCTTATCTCCTTTTAATTCATTTATTACCTGGGGGTCGGCTTTTGTATCTCCATCCCGTATGAGGAACAATGTTTTTCCATCCTCACTTAAAGAATAGGTACCGGTTTTTGGCGTATCCCACATGCCGCTCATCATTACTTTGCCATCTTTGGTAAGCTCCATCAAAAATTTATTTGTCATTTCCTTTTTCTCTGCATCCGTCATTTCTTTGGCATTTTCGCCCGACAATTCTGTTAGCTTCCATTTGTTAACAATCAGTTCCTTTGCACTCTTGCCTTTACATCCGGTAAAAATTAATGCCACAAGCATAAAGGCCAGGGCCGATAATCTGAATAGTTTCATTGTTATTGTTTTTTGTTAATTAATAGCCGGTAAATTATTTAATATAATTGCAAAAATGACATTTTAAGCCATTGTTTTTTACAGGTTCTCACAGGCAACCCAGCCTGCCGCCATCAACCGGTAAATTAATACCATTAATATAAGCAGCTGCCGGCGATGCTAAAAATGCTACGGCTGCACCAAACTCTTCGGGCTGGCCAATTCTGCCGACGGGAATTTCTGCTACTAATTGTTTCATTACTTCTTCTTCGGTAATATTACCTGCCTTTGCTTTGGATGCAATAACATAATCGGCCCTTACCGTTTTGGTAAAGCCTGGTAAAACATTGTTTACGGTAATACCAAATGGCCCAAGTTCTGTTGCCAGCGTTTTTGCCCAGTTGGCAACCGCAGCTCTGATGGTATTGCTTACGCCCAAACCTGTTATCGGACTTTTAACCGAGGTAGAAATAATATTGATGACTCTGCCAAAACCGGCTGCCTTCATGCCCGGCACAACAGCCTGTGTAAGGTTGTGGTTGTTGATGAGGTGATTATTAAAGGCAGATAAAAAATCTTCAGGCTTAGCTGCTAAAGCGGCGCCACCCGGAGGGCCACCGGTATTGTTTACCAAAATATGTATAGTATTGTTTTTTATAAAGCTGTCAATGGCTGTTTTAACTGCATTGGTATCGGCAAAATCGGCAACAAGGTATTGGTGTTGCTGGCTTTTGGAAATGTTCAGGCTTTTAACAGCCTCTTTTAATTTCTCTTCGTTGCGGGCCATTAATACAATATTGCAACCCAGTAAAGCAAGCTCGGAAGCACTTGCATACCCCAGTCCCTGTGTACTGCCGCATACAAGGGCAGTTTTGTTTGTAAGATCAAGATTCATCTACCTGTTTTTTTATAAAGCTACTATAAAAAAATATCTGAACCTTGTTGATTACTGTTCTTCCTTTGGAGCTATGTCCAGAATCACTTTTTTCTTAACCATATCCTTTATTATCCTTAACCCGTTTTCGTGTGCCAGCGTTTCTGTGGTATTGGGGTCAAAAGATTTGGTTTGAACTGAGTAGATCATTTTATCAGCCTTTACTTCAAATAAGCTGCTTTCCCAAAAATAAGAGGTGGTGGTGATGTAATACCCCGGAGTATAAACTCTTTCATAAATACCAGAGTAGTACTTATCCAGGTTGCCATACATATTTGTGTTTTCAGGCTGGTTGTAAAATCCGCCGGGGTAATACTTTTCTTCCTGTTCTTTGTTTAACAACGCTATGGTAATCACTGCATCAACACCGGTTAATTTAAATTCATCAACAATTTCTTTTGAGGTGAGTTTTTTGTAGGCTTTTGATTTGTAAACATCTATAGAAGAAACCGCATGGTATCCTTTACTGGTGAGATCGTTCACCAGGTGTGTTTCCATTTGTTTTCTCAGGCTGCTGTCTTTTTCGGCTAACAAGCCCCAAACCATCACATTGTGATAAGGTTTTGTCTGGGCATTTTCGGCCTTCCAGGAACTGTTTATTTTTGTAGAACTGCAGGAAAAAATGAAGGCTGTTGCCATTATTGCGGGGATGATCATCCTTATTTTCATAAAATAATTTTTAATAAAACTAAGGTTAAACGTGCTTTAAGCCTATGATTTGAGGCATATCGGAAACCAATTCCGGTCATATTCAATTCCAGATTGCCATACTGCCTTTTTTTGCTCACATTTTTGAAATGATTGTGGATAATTCGGCACCATCAAAAATCCTTCCATTCAGTTATATTCGCAGCACTGAAAAACAGTTAATCCGTTAATTAGTATATCTGTTAATCCGTTTTGGTGCATAAATCAATTAACAGGTTATTAAATAATTGAGTGCTTACGGATTAACCAATTAACGGATTAACGTATTAACCAAGATATGGCAGATATAGAAAAGAACGATTATAATGAGGAATCCATCCGCAGCCTCGACTGGAAGGAACACATCAGGCTACGCCCCGGTATGTATATCGGCAAGCTGGGCGACGGCAGCAGTCCAGATGATGGTATTTATGTTTTAATGAAAGAAGTAATTGACAACTGCATTGATGAACATACCATGGGCTATGGTAAACATGTGGATGTAAATATCAAAGACAAAACCATTACCGTTCGTGATTATGGCCGTGGCATTCCACTTGGTAAAGTGGTAGATGTGGTGAGCAAAATAAATACCGGCGCCAAATACGACAGCAAGGCTTTTCAAAAAAGCGTGGGGTTGAACGGTGTGGGTACAAAAGCTGTAAATGCCCTTAGCAATTATTTTAAAGTAACTGCTTTTAGAGATGGAAAAGAAAAGACAGCCGAATTTGAAAGAGGCGTTTTAACGCTGGACCATAAAGAAACCAAAACTACCGAAGAAAACGGCACCCTGGTTACGTTTGTACCTGATGATAAAATATTTAAGAATTTTCATTTTGTTCAGGAATACCTTGATAACCAGTTCTGGAATTACTGCTACCTGAATGCAGGACTGGTAATGAACCTGAACAATAAAAGGTATGTAAGCAAGAATGGCTTGCTCGATCTGTTGCAGCGCAAGACCAATGAAGACGAGATCCGTTACCCCATCATTCATTTAAAAGGAGAGGATATTGAAGTTGCGTTAACGCATGAAAATGATTACGGCGAAGAGTATTACAGTTTTGTAAACGGGCAGTTTACCACGCAGGGGGGTACGCACCTGGCGGCTTTCAGGGAAGCATTAATAAAAACGATCCGTGAATTTTATAAAAAGGATTATGATGCTACTGATATACGTGGAAGTGTTTGTGCGGCATTAAGTGTACGGGTGCAGGAGCCGGTTTTTGAAAGTCAGACCAAAACAAAGCTGGGTTCACAAACGGTTTATGAAGGCGGCCCCAGCATGCGGAATTTCATTGGCGATTTTTTAGGGAAGGAGCTGAATAATTTCCTGCATAAAAACCCGGAGACTGCTGAGGCATTAAAAAAACGCATTGAGCAGAACGAACGGGAGCGTAAAGACATGGCCGGCATTAAAAAGCTTGCCAACGAAAGAGCAAAGAAGGCAAATCTGCACAATAAAAAATTACGTGATTGTAAGTTTCATTACAACGATGAAGCAAGCGGCAAAGACAAAGATAAAATTGCAGAAAAGCAAAAGGAGAGTACCATTTTTATTACCGAGGGTGATAGTGCCAGCGGTAGTATTACCAAGGCCCGTAATGTGGAAACACAAGCTGTGTTTAGCTTACGTGGTAAGCCATTAAATTGTTATGGGTTAACCAAGAAAGTGGTTTACGAAAATGAAGAGTTCAATCTTTTACAACATGCTTTAAATATTGAAGAAGGTTACGAAGGCCTTCGGTACAACAATATTGTATTTGCAACCGATGCCGATGTGGATGGTATGCACATTCGTTTATTGCTGATGACTTTCTTTCTGCAATTCTTCCCCGACCTGGTAAAGAACGGACATGTATTCATTTTAGAAACACCATTGTTTCGTGTAAGAAATAAACAGGAAACCATTTACTGCTATAACGAAACTGAAAAACAGGAAGCAACCCGTAAACTGGGTAACAAGCCCGAAACCACACGCTTTAAAGGATTGGGAGAAATAAGCCCCAATGAGTTTGCACGTTTTATAAGTGAAGACATGAAACTGCAGCCGGTAATGCTTTTACCCGAAACACATATTCAGCAGTTGCTGGAATATTATATGGGCAAGAACACCCCCAGCAGGCAGGATTTTATTATAGACAATTTAAAAGTAGAAATGGACCTTGTAGAAGAGTCCGCAATTAAAAATTAAAAATGATACATATAGTTTTCCAGGAAGCAGATATTGCTGCATTAGAAAAAAGTTTTGAACTGGACGAAACATTGCAGGGAGATATTATTCAGATAAAGGATGATTATGCAGTTGGCCCTTTAACAGATTTATATACCGAAGAAGGGGTTGCAGCCCGTAAGCAATGGTGGCGTGATGTTTTGACTGGTGGAGATTATGATGGTCATGCAGACACAGGCGATGTGGATGATGCAAAAACCGTAGCGGAGTTAAAAGAACGTTTAGGTAATAATGCTGATGAATTTATCTGGATATGGGCTGCGCAAAACAAACACGATGTAAGTGGCTATTACTGGCTGATGAGTCAGTTGAAAGATTACCAGGGACGCATATTTATTCTGTATCTCAATAATCTTCCTTTTTTAAATGAGAAAGGAAACCTGTTTTACCCGGTAAATTTATTTGAGATACCTGCCAAAGAATTTGTGAAAGCAAAAAAACTGGCAAGGGAAATAACGCCCAGTGAATTTGAAGTAGACCCGGATGAGTGGACAAAGACCTGCAATGAAAACAAAGGTGTTCGTTTGCTGGAAGGTGGCAAAAAATTAGTTCAGGAAGATTATGATTTTTATGATGTTGAGTTGAAAAAGCTGGTAACAGGTGATTGGCAGAAAGCATCAAAAATTATTCATACGCATCTTACCAAAGCCAAACATACAACCGGCGATGCTTATTTATTATGGCGGTTAAAATTGATGATTGCACAGGAAATGTTTGATGTGCAGGGTACGGTTGGGAAGATGAAAGAGTTTGAGGTGAAACAGAAAGCCTCATAGAGGCGGCATGTCAGTAGTAGCAGAAAGAAAAAAAATTCGGTTAAAGCCCCATGGGGGCGATATGTCAATAGCCCATCGGGGCAATATGTTGAAATGAGGTCTTAAAGTATTTGTTTACAGTAAAGAGTAACATTATGCCAAACACCTATTCACAATTATACATTCAAATTGTATTTACCGTAAAAGGCAGGAAAGCATTTGTTAAAGAAAATTTCAGAGAAGAGCTACAGAAATATATATCAGGAATAATTGCAGAAAAGAAACAAAAATTATATGCCATTTATTGTATGCACGATCATACCCATATTTTAGTAAGCATGAAACCGGATATTGCAATTTCAGATTTAGTAAGAGATATAAAATCCAATTCCTCATCATTTATTAAGGAAAAGGAATTCGTAAAAGATTTTTCCTGGCAAACAGGATTTGGTGCGTTTTCTTATTCAAAATCGCAATCAAAAAATGTAGTTGATTATATTTTAAATCAACCGCAGCATCACAAAAAGAAAACATTTAAAGAAGAATATATTGAGTTTTTACAAAAATTTAAAATAGAATATGATGAAAAATATTTGTTTGAATTTTATGATTGATGTTTGAATTAACATGTCGCTCCGATGGGGCTGGATGAAACTGAAAAAACAAAATTAACTCTACTAACATATCGCCCCGATGGGGCTAATTACATGGCGACTAACAAAAAAACAAAAGAAGAATACGAGCACACCGATAACGGTATTGGCGGGCAATACAAAACCTGGTTTCTGGATTATGCCAGTTATGTAATATTGGAACGTGCTGTGCCTGCCATTGAAGATGGCTTAAAGCCTGTGCAGCGCCGCATTTTACATGCCATGAAGGAAATGGATGATGGCCGTTTTAATAAAGTGGCCAATATCATCGGACAAAGTATGCAGTACCATCCGCATGGCGATGCAAGTATTGGCGATGCATTGGTAAACCTGGGACAAAAAGACCTGTTGATAGAAACACAGGGTAACTGGGGAGATGTACGCACAGGTGATGAAGCAGCCGCATCAAGATATATTGAAGCAAGACTGAGCAAGTTTGCACTGGATGTTGCTTTCAATGCAAAAACAACCGATTGGGCATTGAGTTATGATGGTCGTAAAAATGAACCGGTAACATTGCCGATGAAATTTCCTTTGCTGCTGGCACAGGGCGCTGAAGGAATTGCTGTGGGGCTGGCAACAAAAATTCTACCGCATAATTTTTGCGAATTGATTGATGCTTCTATAAAATATTTACGTGGCAAAAAATTTGAGATACTGCCTGATTTTCAAACCGGCGGTACTATGGATGCCAGTAATTACAATGAGGGCGTTCGTGGCGGTAAAATAAGAGTAAGAGCGGTTATTGAAGAAGTAGATAAAAAAACTTTGGTCATCCGTAATGTTCCCTTTGGCGTTACCACCACACAGTTGATGGAAAGTATTGTGAAAGCAAATGACCAGGGTAAAATAAAAGTAAAAAAAGTTACTGACCATACGGCTGCAGAAGTTGAGATCATTATTGAACTGGCGCCGGGCATTTCGCCTGATATTACGATTGATGCATTGTATGCATTTACAGATTGTGAAGTGAGTATTTCTCCAAACACCTGTGTAATTGTAAAAGATAAGCCGCAGTTTTTAAAAGTGAGCGATTTGCTGAAAACTGCTACAGACAATACTAAGGAGCTGTTGAAGCGTGAACTTGAAATAAAACTGGCAGAGCTGTATGAAAAATGGCATTTTACTTCTTTAGAAAAAATATTCTTTGAAGAAA
>JAOAUI010000435.1 GCA_030157685.1 Ferruginibacter sp.
GTATCTTTGCCCCGGAGAAAAAAATATGAGCAAAAAAGGAAAAGTTTTAATGGCCATGAGCGGCGGTATCGACAGTACCGTAGCTGCTTTAATGCTTCATAAAGAAGGATATGAAGTGGTGGGCATTACCATGAAAACATGGGACTATGCCGCCAGCGTTGGCACAACCGGCAAAAAAGAAACCGGCTGCTGCAACCTGGATAGCTTTAATGATGCCCGCCAGGCAGCTGTGCAGCACGGCTTTCCGCATTTTATTTTAGACATACGGGAAGAGTTTGGTGATTTTGTAATTGAAAATTTTATTGAGGAATATATTGCCGGCCGCACACCCAACCCATGCGTTATGTGCAACACCCATATTAAATGGCGGGCATTGATGAAAAGGGCAGATGCACTCAACTGCGATTTTATTTCAACCGGCCATTATGCACAGGTACACCAGCATACAAACGGCCGCTATTTTATACGCAAAGGAATTGATGATACCAAGGACCAAAGCTATGCTCTGTGGGGATTGCAGCAGGACCTGCTGAGCCGTACCATTTTACCATTGGGCACTTATCACAAAAAAGATATCCGCCAGATGGCACATGATTTTGGCTATCCTGAACTGGCTAAGAAAAACGAGAGTTACGAAATTTGTTTTGTGCCCGATAACGATTACCGCGGCTTTTTAAAACGCAAAGTAGAAGGATTGGAAGAAAGGGTAAACGGTGGAAATTTTATTGACAAAACCGGTAAAATTCTGGGGCAACATAAGGGCTATCCTTTTTACACCGTTGGCCAACGCAAAGGGCTTGATATTGCACTGGGCAGGCCCGCTTTTGTTACCGAAATTTTACCCGAAACCAATACCGTGGTACTTGGCGAAGAAGCCGATCTGAACCGCACCGAAATGAAAGTGAAAGGCATTAACTGGTTAAAATATGACGGCATAACTGAGGGCATGGAAGCCACAACCAAGATAAGGTATAAAGATAAAGGTGCATTAAGTAACCTGTACACATACGAAAATGGTATAAATGTGCGTTTTTATGACGATGTAAAAGGAGTTGCCCCGGGCCAGAGTGCGGTTTTTTATGAAGGAGATGATGTGATTGGCGGTGGAATTATTCAACGGGCGGAGCAGCCTTTTTCTATTTAATTGTATCTATATTTGTAATATATAAAAATCTTATGAGAAAGGTATCCCTTGTATTTATCATCATTTCAGCTGTAATTTTCAGTGCCTGTAACAAAGATGCAGAAGTGCTTGACTTGCCTGCAATAAATGATTATTACCCTTTATCCGTTGGTAAATATGTTACATATAGCCTTGACTCTACTGTTTATATAAATTTTGGGACAAAGGATACGGTTATCAAATACCAGGTAAAGCACCAGATTGATGGAACATTAACCGATAACCTGGGAAGGCCGGCTTACAGAGTTACCCGTTACATTCGCAAAACAGCAGCCAATACATGGGTGCCCGATAATACGTTTATGGCTGTACCAACCGATTTTGCCATGGAGTTTATTGAAAACAATATGCGTTTTTTAAAACTTAAAGGGCCAATAAGAGAGGCTTTTACCTGGAAAGGCAATTCTTTTATTGATACCTACTCCTTAAATTCAAATGTAAAATACCTGGATGACTGGGACTATACTTATGAGAATGTGAATATGCCTGAAACTGTTGGCACATTCACGCTTGACAGTACTTTACATGTTAGCCAGCGTGATGAGATCATCGGCAACCCGAATGATATTAATTCATACAGTGAAATAAATTTTGGTGCTGAGAAATATGCCAAAGGCATTGGCCTTGTTTACCGTAATTTTTCACATGTGGAGTATCAGCCTCCTACACCCGGCCGTGGAGCTTACCGTGTTGGTTATGGTGTAAAGATGACGATGATAGATCATAATTAACCTCCCAACCCCCTGAAGGGGGAGAAAAACTACAAGCAGTACAACTTAATGTAAAAGTATTACAGCTATTTTCCTCTGGAGAAAGTTGAAAAATCTGTTCCTGGTATTTTATCTGCACCCAATTGATTGAGCATGGTTACCAGTTGCCCACGATGATAGCTGGCATGATTAAATACATGATGCAGCATTTGATAAACCGGCATCTTTA
>JAOAUI010000436.1 GCA_030157685.1 Ferruginibacter sp.
TCTCAGCCAATGGTTTATAATCTGCATCCACCAGGTATACTTCCTTCACTTTTACCCCTGTTGCATCTACTTCAATATCGTTTTTAATTATGGCACCGTTAAGGGTGGTATTATCTTTTGAAGTGACGGTCTTTATTTTTAAATCTGCCTTTTTATCACCTGCTTTAAAATCGCAGCTGTTTATTACCATGCAGCAGATGGCTGCATAAACCAATGTGAGTTTTTTCATTTGCTTTGTTTTAGTTTAAATTGAATAAAGGCCGTAGAGAACAGGAAAGTACAACAATTATTTATATCCCCAAACCGCCACTCTCGACCTTCCTTTTCTGAATCCTTTGGTTTCGTACCAAAACTCGATACGTTTAATATGCCTTAAGCCACCATCCAAATCAATCACCCGGCTTTCGCCTCCTTGTGGAATGCGCAGGCGAATTGATACATCCTGCACAGTTCCATTATCAAAATACACTTTCATGTCGTACATTTTAAGCGGGCCATCAGTAACTCTTATTTTAAGTTTCCTGAAATCATCATTGCTGTTGCCGGTAACAATCACATCATGGTCTACACCAAATGCAACTGTTTTATCGGCAATAAAACGCCAGCCATCCTGGGCATGTAGTGTAGTTGAAGCAAACAGAAATACAAAAACGAATAATGAGGTTATCTTTTTCATTGGTTAAGTTTTATTTATAAAGGTTAACAAAATAATTTTTAAATCCAAGCATTCCCCATTATGATTTATCAAAGAATGGGTTTAATCATTTTACCTGATCCTGAACCAGTTTGTACCATTGCTCTGTATTGTTATTGCACTATTGGCTGCTACAAATACAGAAGTGCCGGAAAAATCGTTGTAGGCTGTTACTGCCTGGTTAGATACACTCCTGTTTACAATAACATATTCCCTTCGGCTGGCGCTGGCAGCGGTTGGCAATGTAATGGTAACACTTCCTGCAGCAGGGCCTATAATTATTGTATGGTCATCTACATCTAAAGTAGTTGAAACCGTAGTAATCCTGATGGCATTGCCAAAACTACCCACTACATCCAGCCTGCTTTCCGGAGCTCCCGACGGGTTAATGCCCACATAACCTGCTGTATCAACCCTTACAATTGCATTATTGCCTGTTAAAGAATCTCCATAAGCAATTGCATAATTATCAAAAGTGTTCATACCGGTTATCCAGGCACGGTTACCAGGCAGCACTGTATTTTTAAATGCAAGCGTGGCCTGCCCGGCTGTTGCAGATGTGCTTTGAATAAACATACCATTATTGTAGTCGCCTGAAGCACCGCTTGCACTATTAACCAGGTGCAGCAGGGAAGATGGTGCAGAGGTATTGATGCCAACATTACCGGTATTAATTACTTTTAAAGCATTGGGTAAGGTGGGGGTGCTCACAATAAAATCGCCGGTACCATTCAGGCTATGCGTTACATTAAAATTACCATGTATGATGCTGGTATTACTTACAAGTGGCCCTCCCAATGCCACATTACTTCCGGTAAGCGTTAAGCCATTATTTGCAGTTGTTATACCTCCGGTTGCTACTGCCCAGCTTACAACACCAGCTCCGTTTGTTTGTAAAACCTGGTTGGCACTGCCATCAGTTAAGGGAAATGAATATTGATTGTTGATGTTTAAAGTGCCGTTGATGCGGAATAAGTCTGTTGCAAAATTTCCAAATATTAACGGAGTAGGATTGCTGAAATTATCTATTGCCAGTACATTGGATAAAGGACTTCCTGTGCCTACACCAGCTCCAATAAATATATTCCCATTCCCTGTAGCATTTTCGCCTGTGCTACTTCCAATAAACACATTATCATCACCCAAAGAATTATATCCCGACCGGTGACCAATAAAAGTATTATTAACAAAAGTTGAAAGCGGGCTACCGGTTTTGGCACCTGCCTGATGCCCCAGGGCTGTATTGTTATCTCCATTCCGGAAATCTAAAGATTGATAACCAACCGCAGTATTTTCAGAAGCAGAAATATTGCCTGTTAATGAAAATGTGCCAATACCGGTGTTGTATGAACCTGAATTATTAAACAATGCATTGCCACCAACAGCCGTATTATTGCTTCCATTAACATTATTGAATAACGCATAAACACCTAATCCTGTATTGTTGCCTCCGGTACTATTTGAAGTTAGTGCCAGAGAACCTAAAGCTGTATTGCCTAATGCCGAAATTGCATTTGCCAGGGCCCTTGTTCCAACAGCAGTGTTATCAAAGCCAGTTGTATTTTTGCGCAGGGCGGCGTAGCCAATTGCCGTGTTTTGGCTGCCACCGTTATTGCTGTAGAGGGCAGAATCGCCAACTGCAGTTAACCGTATACCTGCTGTATTTGAATATAGGGCCTTGCTGCCTATTGCCACAATATTTGACAAAGCTGTGGAATTATACGCAGCACTGTCTCCAATAGCAATATTATAACTGCCCGAAATATTATCATACAGGGCAGATTGGCCAATTCCAATATTGGTGCGGCCGGTACTGTTGGTACGCAAAGCATAATAGCCCAATCCAACATTGGCCAATCCAGTTGTATTTGTTAATAAAGTTTGATGCCCGATTGCGATATTAGCGTTACCGGATGCCTGGCTGAGTGCATCATTACCAATACCAATATTATAGATACCGCTGTTATCCTGTAAAGTTCCATACCCGATGGCTACATTATAATTCGCAAACGGAGCATTGTTTTGAAGAGCAAAGCCACCTATTGCTGTATTCTGAAAACCCGATGTGTTTTCAGACATAGCGCTATAGCCAATGGCAGTATTACTGCTTGCAGTATTTTTATTAAGGGTACTAAATCCCAATGCAGTATTTGATCCGCCGCTAATGTTTGAGTAGAGTGCATCATTTCCAAAAGCGGTATTGTTGCCACCCGTAGTATTATTGTACAAAGCCTTATCTCCCATAGCCACATTATCATCACCGTCTGTATTTTTTCTTAATGCCCCATTGCCAAAAGCTGTATTAAAATTTCCAATTGTGTTACTGAACAAAGCAGAATCACCAACGGCAGTGATTTCGGTTCCTGTTGTATTTGTGTACAGTGCTTTGCTGCCCACAGCCACCAGGTGCGAAACTGTAGCGGAGTTTGCAGCAGCACTATCGCCTATTGCCACATTATAACTGCCGGTAGTGTTATCGTATAATGCCCTTGCACCAATGGCAGTATTGGTTCGGCCGCTGCTGTTAGTGTATAATGCCTTGGTACCAACAGCCGTATTGTTACTGGCACCGGTGGCAATATTAAACAATACGCTATCTCCAACAGCCACTGTATTGTTAACGGTATAACTTGTTGCCGGCCTGCCCATCGCATCGCCGCCTATGGCAGTATTGGAATAGCCCTGCAAACTAACTGCAGTTCTGAAACCTAATGAAGTATTGTTCCTGTTGTTTGTGTTTGCTTCAGCTTGGGAAGCATATCCAATGGCTACATTATTGGCACCCGAAACATTTGCACGCAGTGCAACATCACCAATAGCAATATTTTTATCGCCGGTAATGTTTTCCAAAAGTGCAAACCTGCCGAGGGCAATATTCCAGTTGCTGGTATTTCGGGGTAAAGCCGAATCGCCGATAGCGATATTGGCAAAACCTGCTACATTTTTTTCAAGTGTATTGTGGCCTATGGCTATATTTTGAAAGCCAGTTGTATTTTTAACCAGCGCCTTATCGCCAACAGCCAGGTTTTTATACCCTGTTGAGCTGCTATGCAGGGCAGAATCGCCAATAGCAATTAAATTACTGCTGGCTGTTACATTATGCAATGTGCGGCGGCCAATACCAATGAGGTTGGAAGAGCTGGTATTACTGATCAAACTGCTATCGCCGATAGCGATATTATCACTGCCCGATAAATTTTCAAACAGCGTTGTATTTCCAACAGCTATATTATGGTTACCGGTTTGATTATTATACATGGCCTCCACGCCTACCACCACATTTCGGGCCCCGGTTTGGTTATTGAACAAAGCCGAAGTTCCCACTGCTGTATTCCAGCTGCCATTGGTACTGGTAAGCATGGACGTATAGCCAACGGCGGTATTGCCAATTCCGGTTGCACTGGTTCCTAAAGCCAAAGTACCAAGGGCTGTGTTTAGTCCGCCGGTTGTATTTTGGCCAAGTGCCAATGCACCAACCGCCACATTATCATCGCCGGTAGTATTCAGCTCCAGTGCATGTGATCCAATACCGGTATTAAAAAATGCAATAGTGCCGGCGTTCAGTGCATTGTAACCTAACACGGTGTTATCTGATCCGTTCAGTGTTTTTGTCATGGCCAGTGAACCAATAGCGGTATTCCTGGCACCTACGGTAGCACTGTTCAATGCAGAATCCCCGATGCCGATATTATCAACTCCCGATGTCACTTTTTTCCCGGCTACTTCTCCAATAAAATAATTGCCGGTATTCTTGTTCCACTGGCCCAGCCATTCGTTGCCCTGTTTAAGGCGAATGGGCATATTATCGGTAGTACCTATAAAATTGATTGCGGTATCTGTACCAGCATTACCTGTAAGATTCCAGGCATTGCCTGATCCTGAAGACGGATTTAACCAAAGCCACTGCGTTCCGTTATAATAATGAAAGCCAATACTGTCTGGCGCTCCCTGGTAAATCAGTAAACCGGTAGCCGGCGTGGCAATGGCGTTTTTCTGCGCCTTAGTCATACGGGGAACAAGTACGCCTTTGCTGGTACTGCTTATATCCAGTATAGAACTGGCATTGGCTGTAGCGCCGGTTGTATTGATAGCTACAGATTGGGCACGGCCTGATGCACTGATAAAAAGTAGCAATCCGGCATAAAAAAAACGTTTCATAAACAGTAATATTAAGCACTGTAAATTTGATAAGTTTGTTATGATATTTAATCACCCCTTAGGGTGGTTTATGTTACTGCTTTATTTTTTAGGAAAACATATCAACCTGGCTGAATCTGCCAGCGCCATAAATGCCGAAACATCTTTGCCAGCCTTCATGTCTTCTTCCAATTTTATATACTCGGTAAGCGAATATTTCTTTTCTATCTGTTCCAGCATACACTCGCAGTTTTTCTTGTATCCATCCGGAAGTTTACCGGCACAGCCATTAATAAAATTGGTACGTACCTGGTCGGGATATTTTTTGCCGGGTTTGTTGCTGCTGCCTCCGCAGGAAGTGATGATGGCAGCCAGGAATAAAACAGTTAATACTTTCATGATGATTGGTTTTAGTAGTTATAATTACAAAAGTTTTAATCAGGTGATTTTATTTTGCCATTAATTGCCTCAGCCGTACAATCAATCCGTACCGGGTATTGGCATCTGTTTTTAAATAAATACTTTTTAAGTGGGTTTTAATGGTGTTCAGCGAAATAAAACTTTGCTCTGCAATCTGGCTGTTTGTAATTCCATTGTAAGCCAGTTGTGCCACTTCAAACTCCCTGTCTGTTAAAGGCGAAAGTAAATGACGGTTTATTTTTTCCATGCTCAGTTTTGGCTGCGAACTGTTGTTCTCAGATGCAAAGTTTGATATGGCAATTTCCAGTGAAGCCAGTAAGGTTCTTTCGTTAAAGGGTTTTACAATATAGCCGCTTGGCTTTACCAGTTTGGCTTTGTCCAGTGTATTTTTATCTGAGTAAGAAGTTAAAAACAGAAATGGAATCTGTATTTCTTTATTGATATAAGCTGCAATGTCAATTCCATCCTTATCGCTTTCTAAATTAATATCCAGCACAGCAGCATCCGGCGTATTGTTTTTTAATTGCTGAAAAGCTTCATCACTATCGTAAGCAATGGCGCTTACTTCAAAATCGTTGTTATCTAAATAAATAGAAATATTTTCGGCTATCACCGGTTCATCTTCCACAATCAGAATTTTAAGTCTGTTGCTCATGCCGCTTTAAATTTTGATATTTCCATTTCCACCACAGCGCCATTGTTGTTGTAAATATCAAGCGTTGCTTTTAGTTTTTGTGCAAAAGCCCTTATCATTTTCAACCCAAATGATTTGGTAGATTTTACATCCATGTCAGCTGGAAAACCTGAGCCATTGTCGCTTACTTTTAAATGTAGTTTTTCGTTTTTTTCTTCCAGCATAATATTTAATACGCCGCCTGTGGTTTCTTTAAATGCATATTTAAAAGAATTACTTACCAGTTCATTCAATACCAGTCCCAGTGGTATCATCGTGTCTACATCTAAATTCAAATCATCAATATTGATATTTACTTTTACCTTATCATTAGAAATATTGTATGAATCACTGAGCGATTGTACCAGGTTACTGATATACTCCTTCACCATAATACCTTTAATATTTCCTTCGCTGTATAAATTCTGGTGAATGAGTGCCATGCTTTGTACCCGGTTTTTACCTTCTTTTACAGCTGCGCTTGCCTGCGAATCGGTAATGGTATGGCTTTGCAGGTCAAGCAGGCTGCTTACCACCTGCAGGTTATTTTTTACCCGGTGGTGTATCTCTTTCATCAGCACTTCCAGGTCGGTAGCTTGCTTTTGAATGATGGCATTTTTGTTTTTTTGTTTTTGATACAAAACAAAGATGGAAATACCCGACAATAAAAATACCCCGGCACCTGCCAGTAAACTCCAGCTCAGTTTCTTTTCTTTTTCCAGTTCATTTTCTTTCAGGCTGTTTTCGCGGCCCAATGCTGCATTCAATGCTGTCTCTTTTTCCTTTTCCCTGTTTACAGCCTGGCTAAATGCCTTTTCGCTGTTCACTATAGAATCCATCAGGCCGTTTTCCCTTTCCAATGCACTACGCATTTCCGATTCCCTGAAAAGTTTCATAGCAGCCAGTTTCTTATCTGCACTGAGTAAAGCAATTTCTTTTACAGCCAGGGCATTTTTGGCATACAGGAGCGCTATTGAATTTTTATCCAGTTCTTTTTGCGAATTGAGCAGGGCTATTTCTTTTTCACCCAATTGCTTTTGAGAGCTTAGCAATTCAATCTCCTTTTGCTTTTTTTCTGTTTGGTATTTGGTTTCTATATCTGCTACCATATCCCGTTGCTGAATTTTGATCATACTGTCTTTCAGCGCCAAAGTCTTGTCTGCAGCAGTTATCGCCTCCTCATTTCTTCCTGCTTTTTTTAGAAGCCGGTAAATTGCTTTTGAAAAAATATATTGATTAGGCAGGCTGTTCCCTCTTTCTGCAAGCGAAAAACTCTGCTGCATGTATTGCAATGCCACGGCTGGCTGATCATCATTTTCATAAAATGCAGAAGCCTGGCTAAGTGCTATGGAAGCATTTTTAAAATCACTTTCTTTAACTAAGGTTTCTGCAACAGATTGCATGAATGCAGCTTTTTGTGAAACCGGAATATTTCCAAAATCTTTCAATAAAAAACTGTGAACCGGGTCCTTACTGTAATCTTTTTTTCCTGCAGCAACAAAATCCTGGTGCTCCTGCAACAATTTTGCAAACTTATCGGGCACTTTCCATTTGTAATAAAAATCGGCAAATTGCGGAAGCACAATACCATGATCCATACGAATACCTTTTGCCTTTGTAAGGGTATAAGATTTAATAAAATGCTCTTCGGCTTTTACATAAGAATCTGCTTCGTCAAACATCAGGGCCTTTTCCAGGTAAACCAGGTAATTTCTGTAAGGATTGTTTTTGTTATTGAGGTTTTCGCATAACTGATAGTAGTAAATGGCTGAATCAAATTTTGTCAATTCCCGGTAACATTTAGCATTCAGTAAAAGGTATTTTCCTTTCACGCCAAAAGAGGTAGCATCAGAAATATAAGGAGCGGCTTTTCTCAAAAAATCCAAAGCTTTATTGAAGTTAGCCTTAACAAAAGCAATATTACTTTGCTGACAATGGTATTTCGATATCAACTCTGCGTCCGATGTATTTAAAGCAAACACAAGCCCCTTGTTAGCCCAGTATTCTGCACTGTCATTTTTTCCTTTCATCATATAATTAGAAAGAAAGAAAAACAGGGTATCAGCCTTTTGCTTATCGGTTTGCAAAGCAGATACAATAGATTCAACAGATTGAGCCTTAGGCGAAACAGTTGCCATACATACAAAACAAAGTATTGCAATAAACAACTTCATATAAATTTATTATGCTTTAAATTTAATCCTTTTTGCCGGCAAACAAAAGTATCGTACCGCCAATGGGGTAAACTCACCCAACAAGGTGATTTATCTGCACCATAATTATTCAGCTTGTTTTAAGTTATTGCACAGTTTGTAATTATTATCTTTACTAAACAATATAATACCATGGCATCTATTTTATTTGAAATAAAAAATGCGGTTGCTTACATCACATTAAACCGCCCCGAAAAATTTAATTCCTTTAACCGGGAAATGGCGCTGCTGATGCAGGCTAAACTGGACGAAGCGGCTTCACTGCATGAAGTGCGTGCCGTGTATATTACCGGTGCCGGCAAAGCTTTTTGCGCCGGGCAGGATATTTCGGAACTGGTTGGAGACAACAAAGTAGGCATCGCTCAAATTCTTGCAGAGCATTATAACCCCATTGTAAAAAGAATACGAAATATGCCAAAGCCTGTTGTGGCAGGCATTAACGGCGTTGCTGCCGGTGCAGGCGCCAATATAGCTTTGTGTTGCGATGTGGTTGTGGCAACAGCAACAGCATCATTCATCCAGGCATTCAGCAAAATTGGTTTAATACCAGATAGTGGCGGCACATTTACTTTGCCCCGTTTAATTGGCTGGCAAAAAGCAAGTGCATTGATGATGACTGGCGATAAAGTTTCGGCCACCGATGCAGAAAAAATGGGCATGATCTATAAAGTATTTGCTGATGAACCATTTGAAGAAGAAAGTAAAAAAATTGCACAAACACTGGCACAAATGCCAACAAAAGGTTTGGCTTATACAAAACATATCCTCAATCAATCTTTTGTAAGTACCTGGGAAGAACAACTCTCTCTGGAAGATAAATACCAGCAGAAAGCAGCGGCTACTGAAGATTATGCCGAAGGAATAAATTCATTTTTAGAAAAGAGAGCACCTCAGTTTAAAGGAAAATAATTAACCTTAGATAATTAAAATTTATGCCAACATCACAACAGGTAGTAAACCACATGATGGAAAATGATCTTTTCAGTCAGTGGCTTGGAATTGAAGTTTTATATATTAAAGACGGTTACAGCAAAATTAAAATGACCGTTCGTGAAGAAATGATCAATGGTTTTGGCATTGTACATGGTGGTA
>JAOAUI010000437.1 GCA_030157685.1 Ferruginibacter sp.
GTTCCCAGGTCGTAGTTGATATCATAATCAATACCTTCAATTAATACCCTGCCACCGGCTGATACGGTTACCGAACCTTTGGGAATATTATACCCGATACTGATATCGGATGATCCTGAAATTTTTGCTGAACCTTTTAAAACAAACCTGTTTAAATTAGGAAACTGCTGCGCTACTGCTTTAATAGAATCATAAAGTGCGTAGAAGAGGCTGTCTTTTATATTAGGCAAATTGGGATTGGTGTAAATCCCTGATGCCAGGTCCCGCCCAAAAGGCTCCAGTACCGGAAACATAACCCGGCTGTACTGGGAGTAGACCGTAAACCCTTCAACATAATCAAACACACCATCAGGCTGAGGATCCAGCTGGTTATTCAACCGGTCAAGGTTTATAAGTGATATGATTGGTGTACCCTGGTTTTTATCTCCAAACGGAACATAGCGCTTCCAGCCAAGGCCAGGCTCCTGGTACAACACATCCAGTTTAAAATCGGCTGGTGTTAAAGTACCATAACCAATGGCGTACACATTTTTCAGCATCAGATCCCAAATGGGTAAGGTTGGCCTTTGTGATGTTGCTTTCAGCAATTTTAAGAATAATATGCGCTGTGTGGCTAAAGTGCTGTCTGGTGGCAGGTCCTGCGAAAATTCGCCTACCTGGTAAATTTTACCGTTGTAAGAATATTGGTAGGCAACCCCAAGCACTTCGTCTGTTTGCAGGGGCTGGCTTAAAGAAATAAAACCTACCTGGCGGTTAAAAATATATTGAGATGAATCGAGCTTGCGTGCAAATGTTTTTTCAAAATCCTGAACAGGCTGTAATCCAATATTGATTAAATTATTAAAAACCAGCGACGGGTTTCTGTTGCCCGGATCTGAAATGATGGTTGAATATAAAGGGCTGCTGCCGTTAGATGGAATGCCCGAAACCGGGCCGCCTGTTTCGCCTAAACCTGCCAAACCAACCACATCTCTTGTTTCGGTAGTTGTACCGTTACGGTTTGTAACCCAAACCTCCAGTCTTAAAATTTGTATGGGTGCAGTAATAGCAGGTAATTTGCTCATTACTTTATTATAGTTCTCTTTAAAATACTGGCCCAGTAAAAAGTGGCGGTTCTCTTCGTATTCATCTGCCTTTACCTCAAATAACTGCGATGCTGTACCGCCGGCCAGGTTAGCCGACTGGCGTTGCGATTTTTGATTGGCAATAACACCGGTTATAAACAGTTTACCAAATTGCAGGGTGGTTTTAACACCAAACAACTGTTGGGCACCCGGAATTAATGTACTGCGGCTGGGGAAGGAAACATTACCCAGTTCAAAACGCTTTACTATTTCATCATCCAAACCGGTATAATCCAGCTTTAACTGGTTATCCTGTCCAAAATTGGCTAATGTATTATAACTGATGGGGAACTTTAATTTACCGCCAATATCGGCATTCACATTTACCTGCGCATTCATGTCAAAATCAAAGCCACCGTTCTTACGGGCTCTTTCGGGCAGGGTTGGGTTTTTAATATTCTGCCCCTGGTAACCGGCAGTAAGGTCTACATTTCCCTGCGGGGTGATGGTTATTTTACCATTACCAAAAAGGCGGTTAAATAAATTATCGTACAGCGATAATTTAGGTTTTATCTGTCCCCGGTTAAGGATGTTTAAGGTGTTTGACCGTTGCTGAAAATATTTTGTTTCGGCCTTTTTGCCACTTATTTTCCAGTATTCTTCAAAGCTGTAAGTTGTAGTGGTACGGTAATATTTTGTACCAATTTTTTCATACACAATGTAGCGGCGTGTTTTGGGATCGTACACTACCGAGTCCTTAATATTTGAAGGGGTCTTCAGGTCCAGTGTGCGGTTATTTTCACCTCCAACAAAATCGCCCCTGCGGTCTTTGATGGGATAGGGCAATGGCCCGCTGTTAACAGGTACTGTATCACTAACAGTAATTGTAAAATCGTAATAATGATGGGGGTTGGCCACAACAGTATTTGTATGCAGCATACACAGCGTTAACGCCAATACAACACAGCCAATCAGTCTTGAGTTTTGTTTTCTAATAAGCAACATCCGGTAAATGAATTAACGTAGCGTTCTTGTCAAATGGCTTTTA
>JAOAUI010000438.1 GCA_030157685.1 Ferruginibacter sp.
ATTTTAAGCATCCTTTTTTTGGCAACCTGAATGTAAAAGCCACCATTAAAATGCTAAAGCTTCATACCAAACACCATATCGGCATCATCAATGATATTATTAAGGGTTGATGTTTTTCCATTCTTCTTTAAGCATGGCATACAAATACAGATCAATAAATTTACCATTAAGCAATTCGGCCTGTCGTAAAATGCCTTCCTGCTTAAACTGCAGTTTTTCTATCACGGCACGGCTTTTGGCATTGCCGGTGCCGCATTTAATTTCTATTCGGTTAAGCCCCAGTTGGGTAAACCCATGATTGATGATGGCTCTACAGCATTTGGTGATAATGCCCCTGCCCTGCAGGCCATCCGCCAGCCAATAACCTATTTCGCCAATTTTATTTTGATTGTTGAGGTGATGCAGGCCAATGCGGCCAACAATGTTTTTATCAATAATAATAGCATAGCCAAAATCTGTTCTTTCGGCAGCACGTCTTTTTGTATCGCTGATGTAGTAGGCAAAGTTTGCAACAGTATGCATGTGATCAACCCAGGGCAGCCATTCTCTTAAATAAGGGCGGTTGGCATTCACCAGGTTCAATAAAGATTCTGCGTGGATCTCTTCCAGGAATTCCAAACTGATGCTATCATCAACCTGAATTTTCATGTTGAATTTGTTTGATTATTATTTTTGAAATTAGGATAAATTTTTAAGCCAAAGCATTTATTTATCTACATAGCCTTGGTGGTTTTATTCCTTTTCAAAAGTAAATAACCGGCAACCAGCAGCGCTATACCCGTACCACCCATAACATAGTGCAGGAAATACACCGTTTGAATCAGCAACATCTGTATCACTATCCATCCCATAAGTATGGCTCCCTGCGCCATAATAAGCCAGGGATACAGTCGGTGTTTAAAAAGTAATGCAGCAAAAGCAACCATGCTGAAAAGGCCATTAAAAATAAAAAGCACAAGGCCGGGAATAAAATAATTTGTAAAGGGTGTGTGCAGCAACCAATCGGGTGTTAACTGTATGCTGCTGCCATCAGGATGCATCATTAGGTTCCATCCGCCGTAGAGGGCGCCAATACCATTAAAAAGTAAAAGTATGGATGCCAGCATGATCAATATCTTTTTCATGACCGTATCATTTCAGTTTTAAACCTTTTTGCTTCATCTCTGCAGCAAGTTTCGCCGGTATTGGCCTGCACAGGCAGTTTTGCTGATGGGCCAGATGCCATTTAACCCGCTGCTCAAAAGTTGGGTTCTTTGGCATAGGATTTTTCAGGTGCCATTCTTTATTCAGTTTCATGATCGTGAATTTATTTATACTCAGTACAGTTATACTCAATACCTGTTAGCTTAAAATTGCCGTAACAAAAATCTCCTTCGGGATATGTATAAATCAGATCTGCATAAGCTGGTAGTTTATACCCGTTCATCATGCTGTAATCTTTTAATGGTGTTGACCAGGGAAAGCGTTTCATCTCTTTGTTTGCTGTAACCGCATACCTGTTCTCAGAAATAAAATTGATCAGTTCTCCCCGCTCATTAAAATACAGCCAGGCAGCAATACTGATATTGTTGTTGGTAAATATTGCTTTTACTTTATTACTGTCGGCATCAGTCCAGGTAATTCTGCCATCAATTAAAGTGGCAGGCGCCATGCAACACATATCATTAAAGAAGGTTACTGTTTCGGAAATATTCATTTCACTGCCAGCCTGGTATTGTACCCTGAACAAAGACAAAAGCCTGATATCCATAAAAGCAGTGCCGTTTTTAAAACTGTGGAAACCGGCCACCGGCAAATGTTTCATCGTTGCTTTCATAAAAAAAAGCCGGGCAGCTGCATCTACAAAATTGTATTGCACCGATGTAAAAGGCATCCAGGCTGATTGTTCATCTGCCCTTATCTGCCCGCTGAATGCTACTTTAAAATTTTTAACTTTTGGTTTGCCCACAGCGCCTGCATAGCGTATGTATTTTTTAACGGGTTCAGGCAAATGCAGCAGATCTTTTTCTGTTAAGATCGAATCTGCATTAAAAACAGTTTGTTGTAAAGATGCCTGTACTTCAGTTTGATATTTATTGCTGAAATGCCAGGTGCCATAACCTATGATGATCATGACAAGGATGATAATATTGGCAATGGTTCCAAATTTTGCATCGTGCCAGCTGGTGAAGATGAGGTATTGAGAAATGACCAATGCATTTACAGCGGTAAGCCACCACATTTCTTTATTAAGCAAAAACTGTATTGCTGCCATTATAAATAACAAAGTGGCCAGCAACCAGATCAACCCTGTGGGCCTTGAAATTGCTTTTGTAAGCTGTGTAATGTTTCCAAAATTGAATGCTTTTGCAAATCCCATCAGGTGTATAAGCCCATGCAGAAAAAGAAGTACTATGAAAACAATTTTCATGATACAAAGGACAAACTAAAACAGCTTAGTTTGCCTGACTGGTATCAAATTGATGGATGATATCTGTCAGTGTAACCTGTTAACCGGTGCTTATTGCAGCCTGATCAATGCAGGCTGATAACACGGGTAAGCCTCCACTTTCCGCCCTCGTTTTTCCAGGTATGTACAAATTTACCTATCGAAGGATGTTCGGGTTTGGGCTCCTGGTTGTTGATGAAATAATGTTGCCCCATTTCAATGGCGCCGTAACCGGCAATGGCATATACTTCAATGCTACCCTGTATCAGCACACGGGTAACTTTACCGCAAATATTTTTTTTGGTAGCAGCCATGATGCTGTCTTTATTGGTCATCAGGCCACCTTTATCGTGATAAAACTCAATGTCCTCCGAAAAACAGTCGGCCATGGTTGGCAGATCGCAGATGTTGTAAGCACCAAATAAAACACTATCCATATGAACAATACTGTTGTACAATTCTTTTGAATCGGGTGTATAAACTGCTTTGATCTCCGGCTGCTTTGGATTGCTGCACTCAAAGAATACGATTGATAATACAATAATACCAATAGCTGCTATTTCTTTTTTCATTTGCAATTAAATGTTGTTTTATTGCGGGCAGGTTGTTAATGTTTCTGCTGTTGGCCCGGTAAATCCATTGGGGGTCAGCATATCTTCAAAACGATAAAAGCTTTTAGGTGGGTTTATCGTATAGCAGGTAAGAAGATAGACATCGCCACAAACCCCAATTTTTTTATTGTTATTGGTAGTGGCCTGTATTCTATAATAATACCTTTTTATCGGAAGCGATGGTGCAGGTGGTATCCAGGCATCTCCCATCAGATTTGACGTAAATACAACCGTATTGTCTTCATCATAAATGGTGAACTGAATAGAATCAATGTTCTGCGTAAAGGGCCTGTATATCTCATTCAATCCATCTCCATTGGGTGTAACCGCATTCGATATGTAAATTCTGCCACTGTCGTTGGTACCCAGTGTATCGGTAATCAGTCCATTGCAATTAATATGAAGAATGGGGTCGCCGGATTTAGAGCAACCTGAAAATAAAAAAACTGAGAAAAATAATATTCCCGGAAAAATCAGTTTCATTTCTTTACGTAGTTTTTAAATTATTAAATACGGATAAGCAGTATTTTAAAAAAGTTCTTTTGTTTCGTCTTTATAATAAAAATGAGAAACAGACCAGCCCTTACTATTGTTGTAAAGCACAAAATCAAAACTCAGGAAATAATATTCAAACTGCAGAATGTACCTTCTGCGTGTTACTGTGTTTTTTAAAAATCTTTCATCAACCAACTCATACCCCATTATTTTTCCATAGTACGGTAATATATTAGCCATTTGTTCATTCAGGGTTTTGTCAATATTATCTATTACCGTGGCATCCATTACCGATTTGCCTTTAAACAGCTGTATGGCTGCGGAATATTTTCCATCTACCAAAGTCTGCATCACTTTATCGCAAACAGCATTCAGGCTGTCTTTGGTAGTAAATCTCGATTGCCCCGAAGAAACAAAAAATAGTAAGCTGAGTAAAGCGGTACTGATTAATCTGATCATAAAGATTGAATATTACGTGTTTAAATACAGCGATAAAGATACACAACTATTCCTGTTGCAGCTTTTTGTTCGCAGAATCCTTTGGACTGTCAGTCTGAGCTTGTCGAAGACGGGTTAGTATAATATGGCCCCGGGTTCGGCAAGCTCAACCTGACAGCTTTTCAAGCTGATGCACTATTTAGAAATCACTCAATCCCAAGCCCCCAATCCTTTCCTTTTTCTGTTGCAGGCAAACCATCTTTTATCCATTTGGCCGGTTTGGCATCTTTTAAATAATAATCAAAAAACTGTCCCAGTCTTATTGAAAGGTCTTTACGGTTCTTACGCTCCACCAGGTTATGATCTTCGCCATTGTATTGCAGTAACCAAACTTTTTTATTCAGCCTGCGCAGGGCTGTAAAAAATTCAATACCCTGGTACCAGGGCACAGCGCCATCTGCATCGTTGTGCATCATCACCAAAGGGGTGGTTACTTTATCTGCTGCAAACAGTGGCGAGTTTTTTAAATACAGATCTGGCCGTTGCCATAAAGTAGCGCCAATCCTGCTTTGCGATTTTTCGTATTGAAACTGTCGGTTCAAACCGGTGCCCCAGCGAATACCGCCGTAAGCGCTCGTCATATTACTTACCGGTGCACCAGCCCAGGCAGCTTTAAAAATGTTTGTTTTGGTAACTAGGTAAGCAATCTGATAACCGCCCCAGCTTTGTCCCTGCAATGCCAAACGTGTGCTATCTACCCAGGGCATTTTAGATAAATATTTTGCAGCGCTTACCACGCTGTTATAGGCACTGTTACCGGGTTCGCCATCTTTATAATAAATATTGGGATCAAAAACCAGGTATCCGTTGCTTACAAAGTATGCTATGTTAACTGTAGATGCACTGGGTGCAGGGCCACGGTACGCATAGAGGCCGTCGGCATTGCGTTCGTAAAAGTAAAAGATTACAGGATATTTTTTCTTTGGATCGAAATCTTCCGGTTTAAACAACAATCCTTCGCTCATTTTACCATCAAACATTTTCCATCTCATCAATTCTGAAGTAAGCCAAACATAATCCTTTTGCTGGGCAGCTATATCTGTAAGTTTGTTCAATGTACCAAGATCATCACCGGCAAACAGTTCCGATTCACTCACATTAGTTCTCTGCACAAGATATGCATTGACATTTTTTGCTTTCATAACCGAAGGAAAACTATAAGGCCCACCGGAAAAAAATTTCGGATCGGCCACTTCATTTACTTTTTTTGAATAAAGACTTGCATACTTGCTTAATTTATTCAATGCTCTCAATACAATTGTTTCATCTGCCAGTATAAAACGTTTCTCCCTGTCGAAAGAGATATAACTAAATTCAGTTCTGGAATTTTTTCCAAAACCATTGGTGATATTCTTTGGTTGTTCTGCAGCCTGCGGATCAACCTGCCAGATATCATACACATCATTGATCAGAAGGTATTGGTCATTGGCTGTCCAGCCTGTAACACCTGCCGGGCCTGGATAATCGGGAACATCATTCTCCACATCATACAATGGCTCTTTAATTTTATCGCTGATGTTTTTTGTTACACCGGTAGCTGTATTCCAGGTAAAATAATTTTTGGTGTCGGGTTCGTACCAATACACATATTTACCTGCTGGCGATGCAGCAAAAAAGTTCAGGGAATTGGCTTTTATCAACCGCTTGCTGCCATCTGCCGTGCTGATGGCCCAGGCTGTTGTTCGGGTGCGGCCCTCCCATTGCATAGCAATACGGTTTCCTTTGTTACTGGTTCCTAAAACCCAGTCGGCATTGCCTTCATCTACAATAGAAATATTTTCAACATCACCGGTTCCCAGCTGCATTATTTTATCTGCACCGGGTTTCCACACGGCCGTATAACTGCGCTTTAATTCATTAGCCAAATTTTTCAACTGCATGGGTTGCAGATAATCATCATTATAATGCCAAACATCCAAACGTGCCAGTTCAAAATCAACCAGTGTGGTATCTTTTGCCGGTGTGATGGGTGCTGTGCCAAAAAATAATTTCTTACCATCTTTACTGAATTTTATGAGTGCATTTTCGCTGATGGTAAAACCAATTTGCATGCCCACGGTATTTTTTTCTGCAATCAGTTTTGCACTATCCTGGCCAGCTGTAAAGTACCAGAGTTTATAAAATTTTTGCAACGCCTTGGTGCTGCTGTCTCTTTCGGCAACAAAGGCAAGCTGTGTTCCTTCGTCATCAAAGCTGAAATTTTTCCCATCATTCAGGTTCCGCATGAGGGTATCGGTTTTTTCCGACTGCAGGTTGTATAATAAAACAAATGCCACACTGTTGCTGTCTTTAGCATTTTTAGTGGTTTTTAAAACAAGCCTGGTTCCTTTTTTATCAAAAGCATAATCACTTACCAGTTTAAAAGTTTTTTCTTTTCCATCGTTCAGTCGCCTTAATACCAGGTCTGTTCCTTCTGCTGCTGCTCCACCACCCGAAGCATCATCACCATCAGCATCTTTCATTTCTGCTTCTATCAATGTCTCATCTTTCGCTTTTTTTATAATTTCTTTAACCGCTTTGTTGGCAGCGCCAATCATTTCTTCTTTGGTAAGATTTTCGGCACTGATTGACTCAACCGATTTACGAATCACAGAATCTGCCAGCTTTACCAGCATATCAATATTTGCCTTGGCCGAATCTACAACAGGTGCTTTTTTAGTTTTCTTTGTTGTATCCGGTAGTGCCTTCTCCAGTTGATAAGCCGCATAACCAAAACCCTTTTCAGGGGTTTTAAAACCTTTTACTCTTGCAAATTTCACCACCGCATCTTTGCCCAATTCAATAATGCCGATTGAATCTTTAACCATATCATCAGCTTTTTTCTTTTTTATTTTTGCCTGTCGGGTTTCCTGGAAGATTGGTTTTATTTTAAATACCACATAGCGGCTGTCTTCTGTTATTACAGCACCATAACCACGGGCAACAATTTTCTTTTCGAAAGTTTTTGTATGCTGAATGATAAGGTCTCCATCTCCTTCCTGTGGATTAATTGCATACACTGTATATTGGCCATCATTGCTGATCAGCCTTTCGCCCAGGCTTTTCCAGCCATCGTAAACAGAATGGTCTAAAGGCTTTTTGCCTGCCTGGCCGGCAGGCAGGGTTTGTGCAGAAATACTGATGCTGACAAACAGCAATACAGGTAGAAAGATTTTCTTCATACAAGTTAGTTTGAGTAATAAAGTTATTGGAAATGAGTCAAAATAGACAGCCCGTTTATCATTCTTCCAAAAATCCCCATTCATTGCGTAGAGAAGAAAGTTTTTCTCCTTCCAGTTTCACATGGTCATAATGCCCGGCATTATGCTTTTGGCGGAAAGCTTCATACAAACTAACCGCACAGGCAACGGAAATATTGAGGGATTTGATGATACCTACCTGCGGTATAATAAAATTGCCATCGGCCATGGCAATGATCTCTTCACTAACGCCGCTGTGCTCATTACCAAAAACAAGACAAACAGGTTCGGTTAAATTCAATTCATGTAAGCCAATTGCATCGCTGCTTAAATGTGTAGTGTAAATTTTTTTGTAATGCTTACGCAGTTCGGCAAAGCATTCGGACGCATCGGTAAACTGATGCACAGTTAACCATTTTGCTGCGCTGGATGAACTTTTTGCTCCCCATTTTTTGTGCGGCGGAATTTTGCTGTTCAGAATATAAATGTCCTGTATCCCCACTGCATCGCAGGTTCGCATTACAGCAGATATGTTATGCGGATCAAAAACATTTTCCAGCAACACGGTAAGATCGGGCTGGCGTTTGCTTAAAACTGATGTGAGGCGTTCGTTTCTTTCAGGAGTCATGCTGCAATTTAATTCAGAATACACGAATTATATCGAATTACACCAATTACACGGATTTTCTTAATTAGTGTAATTCGTAAAATTTAGTGTAATTATATTTTTTAAGAATATTTTTGCCCATAAACATCCCGGCTTGAGTACAGATATTTTTTTAATAACGCCACCATTTACGCAGCTTAATACGCCCTACCCGGCCACTGCTTACCTGAAGGGTTTTCTTAACACAAAGGGTTTCAAATCCTTCCAGGCCGATCTGGGCATTGAAGTTACCGCGGCATTATTTTCAAAAACAGGATTGAAAAATTTATTTACCGAAATTAATGCGCTGTGCACAGCATCCTGCGGACAAAAAGAATATTCAGTAAATGCAGCCAGAATAATTGCCCTGCAGGATGATTATATAAATACCATTGATGCGGTGATGTTGTTTTTGCATGGTAAGAGTCCTACACTGGCGCATTTAATTTGCAAAAGAGATTTTTTGCCCGAAGCCGAACGCTTTGCACAATTGGATGATTTAAAATGGGCTTTTGGCAATATGGGTACGCAGGATAAAGCCAAGCATATTGCAACCATGTACCTGGAAGATCTGAGTGACCTTATAAAAGAAACCGTTGACGAACATTTTGGTTTCAGCCGCTATGCCGAAAGGCTGGGCAGATCTGCAAACAGTTTTGATGAATTGTATAAGACGCTGCAACAGGACTACACTTATCTTGATAAAATACTTATTGATATTTTAAAAACGAAGATGGAAATTGTGCAGCCGCAATTGGTTGCCATTTCTGTTCCTTTCCCCGGTAATTTATATACTTCATTGCGTTGCGGGCAATGGATAAAACAAAATTGTACCGGTGTTAAAGTAGCCATGGGTGGCGGTTTTGCCAATACCGAACTGCGTTCTTTATCTGATGCCCGTGTTTTTGAATTTTACGATTTTATTACACTGGATGATGGAGAAGCGCCCGTTGAAATTTTATTGCAGCATATTAAAGGCACAAAAACCATTGATGAATTAAAACGGACTTTTACTTTGTTTGATGGTAAAGTGACTTATTTCAACAACACGGCTTGTGCTGATTACAAACAGGGCCAGGTGGGCACGCCTGATTACAGCGATTTTTATTTAGACAAATATATTTCGGCCATTGAAGTGATAAACCCCATGCACAGTTTGTGGAGCGATGGACGCTGGAATAAACTTACCATGGCACATGGTTGTTACTGGGGCAAATGCACTTTCTGCGATATTAGTTTAGACTATATAAAAAATTATGAACCCATCAATGCATCATTGCTTTGCGACCGCATGGAAGAAATGATTGCTCAAA
>JAOAUI010000439.1 GCA_030157685.1 Ferruginibacter sp.
TTTTAATCACTTCTAAAAAACCCATAAAAGCCAGTTCTTTGTAATGCTTTACCAGCGTGGCTCCGGCTGCTTCCATCTTATCGCCGCCCCAGCAGCGAATGTTGGCAGTTGTGTCTTTCTTTTTTAATTCCTTAATGAGATTGCTTCCATGCAGATCGCCACTTGCCTCGCCGGATATGATATAGTATTTCATGTAAGTTTATTACAGTAGCTATACTTTTAAACAGAATTGTATAACCTGATAAAGGTATGTTGTAAATCTGAACCTGCAAATGCTGTGCATTGCAAAACAATCTGCCAATATTTAAGAAATGATCGTGCAAAACTTTGTAATACTATTTAAAATTAGTATTTTACTTCATACATTAAAAACAACAAAATGGAAACCTACACCGTAAAAGCAGGCGACAGCCTTGCAAAAATTGCAATGAAAATATTTGGCGATGCCGGCAAATGGCGTGAGCTGGCCGATTTGAACGGTATTGCCGATCCTTCAAAAATAAAAGTAGGGCAGGTGCTCAACCTCATACCTAAAAAGCCTACAGATACCGGTTCGAAAAATGCAGAAATTACTATTGAAGGAAACAAAGTTTTTTACCGGTTCAGCAATTCTACCGAAAAAATATTTCTTGGAAATTTATTTAAAAAAGGAATTTCAAGAATTGGAAGTTTTAATACCGAACATTTTATAAATGATAACGCCCCTTTGCTGGCAGTACTTAAGCTCAGCAGTTCCGAAATAAATACGCTGCTGGCAACTTCTCAAAACGAAGGCAATCTCGATTCTATAAACACCTGGGACAACAGTTATTTAAGCTGGGGTATGTTTCAATGGACGATGGGGCCACTGACAGATGCCGGAGAATTGGCAGCCTTAATGAAACTGATAAAAGATAAACAACCGTTGGCTTTTAAAACATATTTTGGTGATTTTGGAATTGATATAGCCCCTGCAACCGGCGATGTAACGGGCTTTATAACATTGAACAATGTGGTTCAGAATACAGATGCAAGAAAAACTGCTTTCCGCAATAATAACTGGGCCCTGCGTTTTGCGCTTGCCGGAAAAGAACCTGCCATTTGTGCGGTACAGGTATTGCATGCCATCAACCGGTTTAATCGTTTTTATTTTGTAAAAGATGCCGATTTTGGCGGACTCTCCATTAACGATATGCTTAGCTCAGAATACGCCGCATCGCTGTTGATAGATCAGCATGTTAACCGCCCGGGCCATGTAAAAGCTGTTGTGGCTGCGGCTTTAAAACAAAGCGGCATTACCGCCCAACAAATGGCTAATGGTACCGATGCAGATGAGTTGAAAGTGATTAACAAATACCTGGCTATAAGAAAGGATTTTGGAAAAAGCCCCATGACGAATTCGGATACCAGGGCTAAAGTGGTAAAGGGTTTTTTGGATAAAGGTTTGATAAGTGCTAAGAAAAAATCTTTTGTATCGAACAGGTCATTGAGGCAATAAGAGATATTTATAATCTTTGAAGTACGCCAGATGAATAATACGGCGTACAACTAACCTCTAACATTGAGTTAGCTGAAAGTTTTAATACACAACACCAGCAGCCCATACACACAGGTAAGTGCAAAAATGCCTTTGGCAGTTTTATCTTTATGGCTGTTTATATAAATGGTAAATAAAACAGCATTCACCATCAGTGCCAGGCTTAGTGCCACACTAAATGTGCGGTGGCCCTGTTCAAGCCACATATATTCAAATGTATTGGCAAAACTAAACGACTGGAATTTCGTCATTTTAAAAATAATGACGCCGAGAATTGGTCCCACAAAACCCAGGATGGCACCAAAAATAAAATTGTCTTTCTTAAATATCATTTGAATAGCTTCTTCTTTTCCAATAATTTTTTCAAGGTATAATTTGTAAGGTCAAACTGTACAGGCACTACACTTACATAGTTATTTTGTAGTGCCCATACATCTGTATCTTTATCCTTATCAAAATTGATGAACTCGCCGGTTAACCAGTAATATTTTTTTCCGTGTGGGTCAATACGTTCATCAAATTCTTCTTTGTATTTAGCGTAAGCCTGTTTGCAGATTTTTATCCCTTTAATTTCATTCCTTGGTACCGACGGGATGTTTACATTTAATAAAAGGTGCTTATCCAGATTGTTTTCCAATACGGTTTTAATAATCTTATTTGCATAAAAAACAGCAGCCGAAAAATCTGCTTCAAAGCGGTAATCAAGCAATGAAAAGCCAATACTTGGAATACTTTCTATGGAGGCTTCCATGGCCGCACTCATGGTGCCACTGTAAATTACATTGATGGAATGATTGGCGCCATGGTTAATTCCACTGATACAAAGATCTGGTTTGCGGTGCAGTATTTTATCTACTGCCAGCTTAACACAGTCAACCGGGGTACCTGATGTTTGCCATGCCTCAATGCCTTCAAACATGTCCACTTTATCCATGCGTAAGGGTGTGCCGATTGTGATGGCATGCCCCATGCCACTTTGTGCTTTATCGGGTGCCACCACCACTACTTTACCTAAAGTTTTTGCTGCTTCAATTAAGTTTTTAATTCCAGGTGCTGTTATGCCGTCATCATTGGTAATAAGGATAATGGGTTGCTCTTTCTTCTTTGCCATGTATGTTCAAATCAATTTAAAAGGGTGGAAATAACTGCCTGGCAATACCCGGCTGGCGAAAAGGCCAGGGAATCATTGCCAGTATCAGCAGTAACGCAATACCAAAATAAATTAGTGTGCGCTTGTGTTTTTGTGCATCGGTACCTCCACGCTTTACCATGCTGCGGCCAACGTGTACCAGCAGCCAGGCAATGATCATCATCAAGGCATGTTCAACTGCAAAAAAACGTTCCAGGGGGTCTTTCATAACAGCGCCCATGCCGCTTTTTACTTTTTCGAACCACATGCCGGTAAAATATAAAATAAGGCCAAGTAGTAATTGTATATCGCAGCTGATCATAAAAAACAGGCTTACTTTATTATCGCTGCTTTTATATGCTTTTTTAGATATAACTGCACCCAAAGCTGCAAAAACCGCCCATACGCCAAAAAGTAAAACTGCCCATCGTAGCACGTTATGTATTATAAGTGTATAATTCATATAGATAAGTTTGATACAAAAATAAGGTGTTGTTGCCACTGATTACACAGATTTTCACAGATTAGTTTTTATGGCACACAGATTACGCAGATGCAGCAAATCCAAAAATAAATTTTGTTAAACTAAAATAATTAGTATATTTGTGCTAATCAAATTAGTTGCATCATGTCAATAGCAGGACAAAACCTTAAATACTTACGCAAACTCCGTGGTTGGACACAGGAAGAATTTGCAAACAAACTCGGTATCAAACGTTCTTCAGTGGGCGCTTACGAAGAGGGGCGTGCAGATCCGCAGTTGAGTGTGCTGGAAGTACTGGCAGATATTTTCAAGTTAACACTGGATGAGCTTTTGCTTAAAGACTTAAGTAACCATGCAGATAGTTATCTTGGCAGGCGCCGCCAGCAAAAAATGATGGAGGTAGAGCGGAATGTAATTCACTTTGTTCCGGTAAAAGCAGCGGCGGGCTATTTAGCCAGTTATGCCGATACTGAGTTTATTGATGAGCTGAATACATTTACTTTACCCATGCTCACCGGCGGTAATTACCGTGCCTTTGAAATTATTGGCGATAGTATGTTACCTACGCCCAGCGGCAGTATTATCGTTGGCGAAAAAGTTGATAACACAAACGACATCAAAGACAGCCAGGCATATATTGTAGTTAGCCGCAATGAGGGTATTGTTTATAAAAGAGTTGAAAAAAACGGGCGCAGTAAAAACAAATTAACCCTGGTGAGTGATAATCCTCAATACCAGCCATACCAGGTAAATGCCGAAGATGTGGTGGAATTGTGGCAGGCACAAATGGTCATCAGCAAAGTAACCAGCCAGCAGCGCTGGGATGTAAACTCACTGGCCAGTATGGTAAATAACCTCCAATCTCAGGTAAGTACTTTAAAGAAAAAAATGAATTAGGAAGTTGGCCACATATTACACACCTGTCCGTTCGTTCAGGTGGGGATTTTTACTGGTTTTTTTTCGAGTTAATCAGTGTAATCTGTGACAAAAAACTTACAAGCAATAAATAAGTAAAAGACAGGCAGCAGATGAATGCAAAGGAAATAATGATATTGAATTTTGAAGAGGTAAGGCGCAGGAGTATAAAAGTTTGGAAAAACATTTCAGAAGAAAATTTATACTGGAAACCCGATCCCGGGGCGATGAGTTGTTTTGAAATGATACGCCATGTGCTGGAGTCGGAAAATGTGTTTCATCATATTGTACTACATCGTGGAGTAGTTGGTGATTATGTAAGCCCCTTAACCGGCAACCCTTATACAACTGTTGATGATGAATTAAGAAATGCACAACCTTACCGGGAGAAATTTTTAAAAATGATACATGGCCTCACACAAAAAGAACTTGATGAAGTGTACATAACCAGGAAAGAAAAAAATCAGCACCGCAATCTGGGAGATTACTTGCTGCGTATTGCTTATCATGAAAGTGTTCATACCGGGCAATTGCTCGATTATTTACGCACATTGAATGCACCCCGGGCAGCCATATGGGATTAGCTTTTATCTTTACCACATAACTAAAACAGCAACCAGATACATCGATTAATAATTAAAAAACACAGTTATGATTAAACTTCAGATCATCGGCAATCTTGGTAAAGATTGCATTGTAAAAGAGATCAACGGTAAACACGTTATCAATTTCAGCGTAGCGCACACAGAACGCTTTAAGGATGCCCAGGGCAATCAAAAAGAAAGAACAACCTGGGTTGAGTGTGCATATTGGACAGACCGCACAGCCATTGCACCTTATTTGGTAAAAGGCACTTCGGTATATGCAGAAGGTTCGCCCGAAGCAGATCCATACACCAACAAGGAAGGGCAAGCCGCTGCAACCTTACGCATGCGGGTTCAAAACATCCAGTTATTAGGAGGTAATAAGGAAGGCCAGAGCTCACAGGGTGCAGTTTCAAACTCCGGTAATGTTAGCAATAGCGGCATGAGTGCGGCTCCGGTTGTAAGAACAGAACCAGCCAATACATCGGCCCCGGTAGATGATTTACCATTCTAAAATTCAGGTTCCTTTAAAGACACTAATTTTATTTCCCACAAAGGCGCAAAGCACACAAAGAAATTCAATTAATAATACTTTGTGTTCTCCGTGACTTTGTGGGATTTTTTTATCCGCTACTTTTTAATAAGTTTTATCTTGTGCAAAACGATTTGCATGAAATGTAAAATATTATTCCTCTCATCTCTTTTTCTTCTTTTTCTGGTGAGCTTGCCGAACTATGTCCTCGTAGCCCAAAAAAACTTTGTACAATATGTTGATCCGTTCATAGGTACGGGCGGTCATGGGCATACTTATCCAGGTGCAACACTACCTCACGGCATGGTGCAGTTAAGTCCCGATACCCGGCTGGATGGCTGGGATGGTTGTGGCGGTTATCATTATTCCGACAGTTATATTTATGGATTTACACATACACACCTGAGTGGCACCGGTGTAAGTGACTATGGCGATATTTTATTGATGCCCATGAGTGGCAAACCATCGCCCGATAATAAAAAATACGGATCTGCATTTTCTCATGCCAATGAAAAAGCATCAGCAGGTTTTTATTCGGTAAAGCTTGAGGATGAAAATATACTGGCCGAACTAACTGCAACAACAAGAGTAGGTTTTCACCGGTATACATTTGCCGGTTCGCAAAGCAATAATATCATTGTTGATCTGAAACATCGTGATGAGGTAATTGAATCTTCCTTAAAAATAATTAACCTGCATACCATTGCCGGCCTCAGGCGCAGTAAGGCATGGGCCAACAACCAGTATGTTTATTTTGTAATTGAATTCTCCAAACCATTTAGTAAAGCCGGCTTCTGGAAAAACGACACTTTATTATCATCCGGCATGTCTGAATTAAATAATTCAAAAAACATAAAAGCATTTTTTCAGTTTGATGAAGCAGCAGTGATGGCTAAAGTAGCTTTATCGGCAGTAAGCATTGAAGGTGCACAAAATAATCTTGCCAAAGAATTACCCGGCTGGGATTTTGAAAAAACAAAAACAGCTGCTGAAAAAATATGGAACGAAGAACTGGGCAGGATTGAAGTGACCAGCAATGACACCAAACAACTGCGTACTTTTTATACAGCTTTGTATCATACCGCCATTGTGCCCTGCATTAACCAGGATGTTGATGGCCAATACCGCGGCAGAGATAACCAGGTACATACTGCAACAGGCTTTATCAACTATTCTGTTTTTTCTTTGTGGGATACCTATCGCGGGGCACATCCTCTGTACACCATCATTGATAAAAAACGTACGCTGGATTATATAAAAACTTTCTTAACGCAGTACCAACAGGGTGGCCGGTTACCGGTTTGGGAACTCAGTGGTTGCGAAACAGATTGTATGATTGGCTACCACAGCGTGCCGGTAATGGTGGATGCATACATGAAAGGCATTAACCAGTTTGACACCCGGCTGGCACTGGAAGCCATGAAGAAAAGTGCAACCTGGAATCACCTGGGATTACCTGCACTAATCGATCATGGATTTTTAGAGATAGATGATGAACATGAAAACGTAAGTAAAACACTGGAGTATGCTTACGACGACTGGTGCATTGCACAGTTTGCAAAAAAACTGGGTAATGCTGCTGATTACGATAACTATATAAAAAGGGCACAGGGCTATAAAAATATACTCAACCTGCAAACCGGTTTTATGCGGCCACGCAAAAACGGTAACTGGCTTTCGCCTTTTGACCCCCGTGAAGTGAATAATAATTTTACAGAAGCCAACAGCTGGCAATATTCTTTTTATACACCGCAGGATATCAGCGGTTACCAGGAAATGATTGGCGGCAGAAAAAAAATGGAAGAAAAACTGGATAAGTTATTTACAGAAAATTCTAAAACTACGGGCAGAGACCAAAGCGATATTACCGGTTTGATTGGCCAGTATGCACATGGTAACGAACCCAGCCATCATATTGCGTACCTGTACAATTTTACCGGCACTGCACATAAAACGCAGGCTATGATTCACCGCATTATGAAAGACATGTATCATGACACACCGGATGGACTGGAAGGCAATGAAGATTGTGGCCAAATGAGCGCCTGGTATGTACTGAGTGCATTGGGGTTTTACCCGGTTACACCGGGAACAACAGATTATATTATTGGTACACCTTTGTTTTCTTCGGTAACTATTAACCTGGAGAATGGAAAAACTTTTACTGTAAAAGCAAATGGAGTAAACAACGAAAATTTTTATATTCAATCAGCAAAGCTGAATGATGTGCTGCACACAAGATCATACATTTCGCATTTTGATGTGGAGAAGGGAGGCAGTTTACAGTTTACCATGGGAGCCACACCATCTTCTTTTGGTGCAACCGATTTTCCATCAACTGCCATTACAGACAGTAAGATTATTTTAAATCCTGTAATTGATGGAGGTGCTATTTCTTTTAAAGATACCAAGACAATAAAAATAAATTCGGCACAAAAAGGCGTTGGTTATTATTACACCATGGATGGAAGTGTACCAACAAAAGCCTCAAAAAAATATGCAGCACCAATAAAGGTTAATAAATCTGTAACCATAAAAGCTATTGCGATAAATGCAAAAGGTGAATCAAGTTATATAACAACAGCATCGTACAAAAAAGCATTGCATAACTGGACTATTAAACTAAATACTGCTTACGAACAACAATATGATGGCGGTGGCGTGAACGGTTTGATTGATGATATACGTGGCGAGGCAGACTGGCGCAAAGGCAACTGGCAGGGTTATCAAAAAACTGATGTGGATGTAGTGATTGATCTGCAGAAGCCAACAGCTGTATCGGCGGTAACAATCGGACTGTTGCAGGATACAAGATCCTGGATTGTATTACCGAGACAGGTTATTGTAGAAGTATCTGACGATAATAAAGTTTTTAAACAGGTGTATGTTGGCGAAAACTTTTTGCCCATTGAAGACCTGACGGCACAGGTAAAAAATGTAGAAGCAAACTTTACTGCTTTTATTGCAAGATATATTCGTGTGAAAGCTTTGCAGTATGGTAAAATGCCTGCGTGGCACGAGGGGGCAGGAGGCGATACGCATATTTTTGTGGATGAGATTGTGGTGAAGTAGGTTCTCTTTCTTTTATTTTTGGTTATTGCAGATCGATAAGCACTTTTGCATTCTTCTGTTCGGATGAAGAAATAAATATCTCGTATCTTTTTTTGCCGGCGGTGATAACCATCAGCGAAGTATTGGGCGGTATCCGGCCCAGGTTATCGGCCACCATCACCAGTTCATGATGGGGATTTACCTTATCTACTTTTATTTTTACCGTAACCGGTTTTGTAGAAATTCCTGCACGGCTTACCACCAGTTCGTTATTGTGATAAATGCTTACTGTATCGCCATCAATTTCGCCATTATCATACAACTCAATAGTTAATTCTGTTTCTTCGGTGGTGATTTGTTTTATGATTGGATTGGCCCTGGCTTTAATAACGCTCGGTACAGGCGTTACAAATGTTTGCTCAACGGGTTTGGTTATTTCTGTTTGTGCAACAGGTATTTGCTGCGAGCAGAGGTTTATTTCAATATCATCCAGCGCAAAATCATTTCCGCAGCCGCCGGGCGTAAGGTCTTTCATTTGCAGGGATATTACATCGGTGTTTGCCACCATTACAAATTCGCCTGTATAATTTTGCCATGTGGGAACATCAGTTTGTTTAATTTCTCCGGTTTTAAAACTGCTGATTATTTTATCGTTTGCATGTACCGTAATTTCAATTACCGGTGGTGTGGGTATACATCCACTTGCATATTTGCAGATATTGGCAAACCATCCCGAAACACGGTATTGAGCTCCTGGTGTAAGGCCTGTAACAGTCAGTACAAAAAAATCACCTGGCTTTTCAGATGCATTTACAATCATCATTTTTCCATTTACATCGCCGGGGGTATGGTCTTCGGGTAAACTGTGCCATTTGCCTGTAAAGCAATTGGAAGTGGCTGTGGTAAAACTGTAGAAGCCATCGTTGGGGCAGGAGCCGGTTGTTTTATTGT
>JAOAUI010000440.1 GCA_030157685.1 Ferruginibacter sp.
CCTTTTTGAATGCAGATATCATGTTCGTAATGTGCTGCAGGTTTTCCATCGGCAGTTCTGATGGTCCAGCCATCTTTATCATGAAAAACATCTTTGGTGCCCAGGTTAATCATGGGCTCAATAGCTATTACCAACCCTTCTCTAAGTTTGGCACCGGTTCCTCTTTTCCCAAAGTTTGGCACCTGAGGTTCTTCATGTAAACTGCGGCCAAGGCCATGCCCTACCAGGTCTCTAACAACACCATAACCGTATTGCTTTTCGGTATAATCCTGAATCGCAAAAGCAATATCGCCAACACGGTTACCAATTATTGCTTTTTCGATTCCTTTGTATAAAGATTCTTTTGTTACACGCATTAATTTTTTTACATCTTCACCAATCTCTCCTACACCAAAAGTATAAGCATGATCCCCGTGAAAACCATTTTTAAACACCCCCACATCGATAGAAACTAAATCACCATTTACCAATTCCCTATTTGAAGGAAAACCATGAACTACAGCATCATTAACTGATATGCAGGTGGCATATGGAAAACCGTGATACCCTTTAAAGGAAGGAGTTGCTTTATTATCTTTAATAAATTCTTCGGCAATTTTATCAAGGTATAGGGTTGTAATACCGGGTTTAATAACGGATGCCAGGAGAGTAAGTGTTTTACTGACCAGTAAACAGCTTTCTCTCATCAATTCAATTTCTGCTTTATTTTTGTAATGAATCATTATAAACCCTGTTTAAAACAAACCCCGACTTGTTCAGTCGGGGCTTAATTATTTTATTTTAAGTCCCCCTTGGGGGTATACTTTATTATACTCCTGCAGAAACCTGTTGTCTGCCTTGTATCCTGTTGCCACCACTCATTAATCCATCGTACTGGCGCATTAACAACTGTGTTTCTATTTGTTGCAATGTATCTAAAATTACTGCAACCATAATCAGCAATGATGTACCTCCAAAGAAAGTAGCAAAGCCCTGCTGCATTCCAAATATCAATTGAATAATACCAGGAAGAATACCAACAAATGCAAGTAAAACCGCCCCTGGTAAAGTAATCCTGTCCATGATGGTTCCGATATAATCTGCAGTTGGCTGACCTGGTTTAACACCCGGAATAAAACCATTGTTGCGTTTTAATTCATCGGCCATTTGCTTTGGGTTAAATATCAATGCTGTGTACAGGAATGTAAATGCAATTACTGCCACTGAATAAATAATCATATAACCAACCTTGGTATGATCGGTGAAATATTGTGTCCAGCTGGCTGTACCACCTGCCGAAAATAATGTTGGTAAAAAAAGTATTGCCTGAGCAAAAATGATTGGCATTACACCAGATGCATTTACTTTTAATGGCAGAAAATTTCTGGCTCCACCAAACTGGCGGTTACCAACAATTTGTTTTGCATAATTCACCGGAACTTTTCTGGTACCCTGTACCAAAAGAATAACTCCTAATATTACAGCAATTAACAGCACCAGTTCAATCAATATCATTAAAATACCACCTGCTCCTCTTGTAAACCTGGCTGCCCACTCCTGACCAAATGATTGTGGTAAACGTGCAAGAATACCAACCATGATGATGATAGAAGTACCATTACCCAAACCTTTATCAGTAATTTTTTCGCCAAGCCACATTACGAACAATGTACCTACAGTAAGAATAACTACTGTTGAAACCCAGAAGTAACTGCTGAAAGCAGGAATAATTGCTTCTACATTACCGGGAGCTTTTAAATAGCCGATATAGGCTGCTGCCTGAAATGCAGTAACGATAACTGTAAGATAACGTGTCCACTGATTAATTTTCTTTCTGCCGCTTTCACCTTCCTTCTGAATTTTTGCCATCTGGGGAACCAGGATGGTCATCAACTGCATAAAGATAGAGGCCGAAATGTATGGCATGATACCCAATGCAAAAATAGAGGCCTTCGAAAAAGCACCTCCAACAAATGTATCAAGCAAACCAAGCATACCGCTTTTTGAACTATCGGCAAGCGCAGCTAATTTATTAGGATCGATACCGGGCAATACAATGAAAGAACCTATGCGGTAGATGAATATCAACAGTAAAGTGAAAGTTATCTTATTGCGTA
>JAOAUI010000441.1 GCA_030157685.1 Ferruginibacter sp.
GATTTTACCGGGGGTATTTTTTTTATGCAGCTGCACCAAGGTTGGGTTAGTAGTATATTTGAGGCATGGAGTATTTTATTTTTAACGGCAAGCTGCTTAAGCCGGAAACGGGCATTATTGGGGCCAATAACCGCGGGCTCAGGTTTGGCGACGGGCTTTTTGAAACCATTAAAAGCATAAACGGCCAGTTAGAATTTATTGATGAACATTTTGCACGCCTTTGGAAGGGCATGCAGGTATTGCAGTTTACTATTCCCAAGCAGTTTACACCCGATTACCTGGAGCAGGAAATACAAAACCTGCTAAAGAAAAACGGGCATGATAAAATGGCAAGGGTGCGGTTAACTGTCTTTAGGGGCGATGGGGGCTTGTATGATGCCATTGACCATAAACCAAATTACCTGATACAAAGCTGGTCACTGCCCGATGAAACCGGCAGCTGGAACAGCAATGGCCTGGTTGTGGGAATTTATACCGATATAAAAAAGAGCTGCGATATACTGAGCAACCTGAAGCACAATAATTTTTTACCTTATGCCATGGCGGCGCTGTTTGCAAAAAAGGAAAAATGGAATGATGCCATTTTGCTGAATACCGAAGGCCGGCTTTGCGATACCAGCATTGCCAATATTTTTTTAATTAAGGATGAAGTTGTTTACACACCTGCCTTGTTCGAGGGTTGTATTGCCGGCGTGATGCGGAGAAACCTGGTTGAAAAACTTACTGCAGCCGGTTATAAACTGGTTGAAGGAAAAATAAGTGTAGATGAACTGTTGAATGCGGATGAAGTTTTTTTAACCAATTCTATCTATAATATGCGGTGGGTGCAAAGTGTAGGAGATAAGAAATACAGCAATGCGCAAACACAAAAAATATATGCTGCATTTTTTTCAACAAATTCATGATACCGGTGTTTTAAACTCATAAGCACTAAAGTTTTTTACCATTGCAAACAGTAAATATTTTCTGGTTCCGGCGGGATTTGAGGTTAACCGATAATGCCGGCCTGTACCATGCGTTAAAAAGCAGCAACCCGGTTGTACCCATTTTTATTTTTGATAAGAATATACTGTACAGGCTTGGTGATAAGGCAGACAGGAGAGTGGCTTTTATTCATGCTGCATTGGAAGAAATGCAGGGCGAACTTGTAAAAATGAACTCATCGCTGCAGGTTTTTTATGCAACACCGCTGGAAGCATTTGAAAAACTTTTAGCAACCTATACCATTGAAAAAGTATTTACCAATCATGATTATGAACCTTATGCAAAGGAAAGAGATGAGGCTATTGGAGATTTATTAAAAGCAAAAGGCGCATCGTTGCATACTTTTAAAGACCAGGTAATTTTTGAGAAAGACGAAGTAATAAAAGATGATGGTAAACCTTATACTGTTTTTACACCTTACAGCAGAAAATGGAAAGCAGCTTTGCAGAATTTTCATTTTAAAGCATACCCAACAGAAAAATATTTCAATAATTTCTATGAGCAAGCTCCGAACGAGATTCCTTCATTAGAATCAATGGGTTTTATTAATGTAGAAGAAGATTTTCCTTCTAAACAATTAAATGATGAGCTGGTAAAAAAATACCAGGAGCAGCGTAATTTTCCGGCAATAGCCGGTACATCCAAACTGGGAGTGCATTTGCGTTTTGGTACGGTAAGTATACGGCAGCTTGCCCGGCAAAGCAGTGGCTTAAGCGAAACATTTTTGAATGAGCTAATATGGCGTGATTTTTACCAGATGATACTCTGGCATTTTCCACAGGTGGGCATGGGTGAGGCCTTTAAGCCGGCTTATGATTTTATTGAATGGAGAGATGATGAAGAAGCATTTGAAAAATGGTGCGCCGGCCAAACCGGTTACCCCATTGTAGATGCAGGCATGCGGGAATTGAATGCAACCGGTTTTATGCATAACCGGGTGCGTATGATTGTGGCTTCTTTTCTTACCAAACATTTACTGCTTGACTGGCGCCTGGGCGAAGCTTATTTTGCTGAAAAATTGCTGGATTTTGACCTGGCTGCCAACAATGGCGGCTGGCAATGGACCGCAGGCAGCGGTTGCGACGCAGCACCATATTTCAGGATTTTTAATCCTTACCTGCAAACAAAAAAATTTGATCCTCAGCTGGAGTACATTAATAAATGGGTACCCGAACTGAATGAATTGAATTATCCCCAACCGATCGTTGATCATGAATTTGCGAGGAAACGGTGCCTGGAGGTTTACGGAAAGGCATTAAAACAAGATATGTTCTAATTTACTGTTTCAAGAAATATGCCTGCTTTACTAATTCCTGTTTCTGATTTATTTTGTTGATAAACGTCCAGCAATTTCAATACTGCATTTCTTCCTGTTGCGCCTAAATCAATTGAATATTCGTTTACATAGAGGTTGATATGTTTACGCATTACAGCTTCGCTCATTTCCTGTGAATGAACTTTTACATAATCGGCCAGTTCAGCATAATGATTGTGGTATGCATATTCAATGCTTTTCTTTATCAGGCTATCAACCTGCCTTGCAATGGTAGCATCAACAGAGCGACGGATAACAATGCCGCCAAGCGGAATGGAATTACCTGTTTCTTTTTCCCAGTAATCGCCCAGGTCGGTAATTTTATGCAAACCTTTATCAACATAAGTAAACCGGTTTTCATGAATAATTACACCAAGGCCTTTTCCTTCTAAAACAAAATTTTCTATTTCATCGTAACGCAGAAAAACTTTGTTTTTAGCTCCGGGATAAGCTAAAGAAAAAAGTAAATGTGCTGTGGTATGTTCGCCAGGTATGGCAATTACGAGATCTTCAACATTTTGACTTTTGACTTTTGACTTTTGAATTAATAAAGGTCCCACGCCTTTACCTAAAGCACTGCCACTGTTCAATACAATATATTTTTCGAGCACTAATGGTAAAACACCGTAGCTGAGTTTTGTTATATCCAGTTTGCCCGCCAATGCCCATTCATTAAGGGTTTCCACATCTTCTAAAACAACATCAAAAGTCAATCCGCCGGTATCAATCTTATTATTTACCAGTGCATCAAAAATAAATGTATCGTTGGGGCAGGGTGAGAAGCCTAAGGTTAAAGTCATGTTTATTTAGTTAACCTGCCTGCCGACAGGCAGGTCCGTTAATTGGTTAAATCGTTAATTAGTATTTGTATTTCTTTGTTCAAATTTTCAATGGCCTCTTTCATCTTCCATTTTGTTTTATCTCTTTCGCCAACATGGTTTGAGATTGATCTGATTTGTAGAAAAGGAATTTGTTCCTGTAAACAAACATAATGCAATGCAGCACCTTCCATCGTTTCAATATCGGCATTAAAAGTTTGTATAAACTGTTGTTTTTGTAATTCGCTGTCGCTTACTTTATTTATTGTAAGTGCTTTTACTTTTGGTAACCTGTTTTTTGATAAAGCTTCGTTTGAATTTACAAGCCAACCATCAACAAATGGAAATTCATCTTTGTTTGCAAAGGCAGTATTAATGATTGGTGTGAAATTTCCTTTCTCTTCAATACCCAGATCGGCAAAGCAATCCTGCTTTACAATTACAACCTGTCCCAATGTCATTTCATTTGAAAAACAACCTGCAATACCTGCCTGGATAATAAAGTCATAATCCATCTGGTGTATGCGTTTTTGCAAATGGTAGATTGTAGCAGGAACTCCAACGCCCGTTATCAGTGTATCAACCCGGCTGTTTGCAGCTGTAAATGGCTCTATTTCATGCGCTGTTGCGGCTATGAGTAAGATTTGCATTGTACAAATTTCGTATTTACACTTCACATTTCAGGATTTAGCAGTTACCTTTGCCGAAATTTTGAATATTTAATGGTTTACATCACCAGGATAGAACATTTTAACGCAGCTCACAAATTATACAACCCTGCATGGAGTCGTGAAAAAAATGAGGAGGTATTTGGCAAATGTGCCAATGAAAACTGGCATGGGCATAATTTTGAATTGTTTGTTACGCTAAAAGGTGATCCTGATCCCGATACCGGTTTTGTGTACGATGTAAAAAAACTGAGCATTATTGTAAAGGAACATGTAATTGATAAACTGGATCACAAGAACCTGAATGTAGATGTTGATTTTATGAAGGATAAACTTTGTTCTATTGAAAACCTGGTGATTGGTATCTGGAACGAACTGACACCACACCTGCCCGCCGGTGTTCAGCTACACTGCCTTAAATTATCTGAAACGCCCCGGATATTTGTTGAATACTACGGTACTTAATTTCAGTATCAGCCAAACAAACACTAACTTTACTTCAATAACTTTCAATAGTTGATGTGTTTGATCAGCAGACTTCTGTTTTAACCATCAGCAAATTTTGTTCTCACGATTTACTTAAAATTTTAAGAACAATTTGTAATGTTTATATGTTATAACATTTGTCATGAGTAAAAAAGTAGCCGTTTACCGTAAAGAACATTTTAATGCAGCACACCGTTTAAATAATCCGTTGTGGGATGAAGCTACCAACCAGCAGGTTTTTGGTAAATGCAATAACCCGCATTTTCACGGCCATAATTATGAACTGGTGATTAAAGTAACAGGTGAGCCCGATCCTGTAACCGGTTACGTAATGGATATGAAACTGCTGAGCGATATTGCACAGGAAAATGTGCTTGAAAGGTTCGATCATAAAAATCTGAATGAAGATACAGCGGAGTTTAAAAATCTGAATCCTACGGCAGAAAATATTGCCATAGTGATCTATAATATTTTAAGAGAAAAAATTGATATGGAATTTGATCTGCAAATCCGACTGTATGAAACAGAAAGAAATTTTGTGGATTATCCGGCATAAATCTAAAGTCTAAAATCGTAAATCTAAAATCAGAAATGGCTTATAAAAAAATTGAGCAGTACGATGAGAAAACCACATTGGGGCTCATAGAGACTTACAAAAATACTTTAAGGCTTTTGGGAGAAGACCCCGACAGGGAGGGGCTTGAAAAAACACCCGAACGTGTAGCCAAGGCAATGCAGTTTCTTACACAGGGTTATGAAATTGACGCCAATGAAATTTTAAATTCTGCAAAATTTCATGAAGATGTGAGTGAGATGATCATTGTTAAAGACATTGAACTGTACAGCATGTGTGAGCATCATATGCTGCCGTTTTATGGCAAAGCACATGTGGCTTACATTCCCAATGGATATATTACCGGCCTGAGTAAGATTGCCAGGGTGGTTGATGCATTCAGCCGAAGGTTGCAGGTGCAGGAAAGATTAACACACCAGATACTGAATGCAATAAAAGAAACACTGAACCCGATAGGCGTGGCTGTAGTAATTGAAGCATCGCATTTATGTATGATGATGAGAGGAGTGGAGAAACAAAATTCGGTTACCACTACATCAGCTTTTTGGGGTGAGTTTGAAAAAAATGAAACAAGGAGTGAGTTTGTGAAATTGATCTCAGCGAAATTGCACTAGTCAAACAAACTAATTACATCAAAATTTATTGAGCAAGTTGATGTAAGATTAAATTGATTAGTATCTGTTTGTTTGTATTTGTTGTCTGTTAATTCAAAAATCTCTAAAGTTTTTTTATCACAATCAGCAATAATGTAATATTTTACACCATACATTTCATAGATGTTATATTTTGTATTTCTATCTCTGAGTCTGGTGTTATGTGAGGAAATTTCTAAGATTAATTGAGGTGGAAATGTAAGAAAATCTTCCTTAAATTCCCCGCATACAACCATACAGTCAGGCCTTACAACTGTATTTTCATTAACTATCCAATCTAATTCGTAATAAACTTCGCAATTGCATATTAGTTGTTTTAGTTCTAAAATATTGCCAAGCTGCCTGCTAAATTTACCAGAAAAACTTTGATGAGACCTTTTTGGAGATGGGCTCATAGCATAAGGATATCCATTAATTAATTCCCAGTTACCTTCCCATAGTTTATAATCATTATAACTATATTGCTCCGGCCCAAATATTTTGGTTGGCAAATTCATTATCTTAAATTTACTCAAATTTAAATTTTATTTTTGATAAAACCGATTGCTTTATGGCACATGCTTATATATTCCCTGGACAGGGATCTCAGTTCTGTGGTATGGGAAAAAACCTGTACGATTCCAATCCCGTTTCAAAAGAAATGTTTGAACAGGCGAACGATATTTTAGGTTTCAGAATTTCTGATATCATGTTCAGCGGATCGGATGAAGATCTGAAACAAACCAATGTAACACAGCCTGCAGTTTTTTTACATTCGGTAATTGCATTTAAAACTTTACCTGATGTAAAACCCGGTATGGTTGCAGGCCATTCGTTAGGAGAGTTCTCTGCTTTAGTTGCCAATAATGTACTGAGTTTTGAAAATGCTTTAATGCTGGTTTCCATCCGTGCGCAGGCTATGCAGCGTGCCTGCCAGATGAATCCATCAACCATGGCGGCTGTATTGGCATTGAGCGATGATAGGGTAGAAGAAATTTGTGCAGAAGTGATGAACGAAACGGGCGAAGTGGTGGTAGCTGCAAATTATAATTGTCCGGGGCAGTTGGTTATAAGCGGTTCTATAAAAGGTATTGAAGTTGCCTGCGAACGCATGAAAGCAGCAGGAGCCAGGCGTGCATTGGTTTTACCGGTGGGTGGTGCATTTCATTCGCCTTTAATGTTGCCGGCAAAAGAAGAGCTTGCAGCAGCGATTGAAGCAACACATTTTAATGAACCATCCTGCCCGGTATATCAAAATGTAGTGGCAAAAGCAGTAACCAATTCTGTAGATATAAAACACAATTTAATTGACCAGTTAACAGGCGCTGTGCGATGGACACAAAGTGTGGAAGCCATGATTGCTGATGGTGCAACGCAGTTTACAGAAGCTGGTCCAGGTAAAGTTTTGCAGGGATTGGTGATGAAGATCAATAAAGAAATGATTGCTGATGGGGTTAGTTGAAATGTTAATCCATATATCCGTTAATCCGTAGGTGCGTTAATTTGTAAAAGGGTTTAAAATATTGAAATCCCTATGGATTAACCAATTAACTAATTAACGGATTAACAGAGTTTACTTTATTATAATAACCGAACCTTTCCTTCTAACAACTTTTCCTGTGTAATCAATTCCTTCTGCCATCCAAACATAAGTTGCAGTAGATTGCTCTGTGCCTTTGATGCGTCCATCCCATCCAATGGCTGGGTTGGATGTGCTAAAAACAAGTGAGCCCCAGCGGTCGTAAATACGGAAATAATTAAAATTCCTTATTCCCACAGGAATTGCTTTTAAAACGTCATTCCTGCTATCTCTGTTAGGTGTAAAAGCATTGGGTACATAAATTTCGGGGCCACGGTATACCTGTATTTTTATTTTATCGGTGGCTACACAACCGAGCGCTGTACGAGCTGTAACAGTGTAAGTGATATCCTTATCAAGAACAGTTATGGGATTAGTAATTAAAGGGTTGTTTAAACCATAGTATGGCAACCATTCATATTGAGTAAAGCCTACACCGTTTATATCGTTAGCATACAAATTCAGCGGCTGTCCAACGGGTAATATGGTGTCCCTAGGGGCATCAACAATTGCCTGTCGGGTTACGGTAATCACCACATCATCTTTCTTTAAAGAATTACAGCCGTTTGCATCTACAACGTGCAGCGAATAAGTAATAGTGCCCGGCAGGTTAATGGTGGTTGGGTTTTGAATGCGGTTATTATTTAATGCAGAAGATGGCGACCAGAAATATGAAACACCGCCTGAACCGCTGAGTTGTATATTCTTACCAAAACAAATAGAAGCATCAGGACCGGCATTGGCAGTTGGTGCAGGATTTACAAAAACAGTTACCGAATCAAACCTGTTACAAATGCCTGTTGTGGCAGTTACATAGTATTTGGTTGTATTAACGGGGTTGGCAACAGGGCTTTGTAATGCACTGTTATCAAGTGTTGCAGCCGGCGACCAAATAAATGTGTTTGCATTTGATATGGTTTTAAGCTGTATGTTTTTTCCTTCGCAAATGGTTAAATCCAATCCTGCTTCAAGTGTTACAATATTATTTAAGGGGATAAAAACATTTTGAACAGCTGAACAATTATTATCATCTTTTACAGTAATGGTATAATTGCCGGCTACAAGGCTAAATACATTACTGCTTTGAAAATTAATTCCATCCAGTGAATATTGGTAAGGATTTTTTCCTCCGGCAACATTAACAGTAACAGTTCCATCAGCAAGGCCCGAGCAACTTGCGGCCTGCACAAGTGAATTGCTTACTACAAAATCGGGGTAGAGTTGCGTGATGGGAATATCAAGACTGTCTATACAACCGGTAGCGTCTCTTATTTTTACTTTGTAAATACCAACCGGTAAATTAGAAAAAATATTTCCGGCCTGCCAAGCTCCATTATTGAAAGAGTATTCAACCGGGGCAGTCCATTCCGGCCCGCCATCAACCTGTATCTCGCCGGTGGTGGCATCTTTACAATTTATTTCTGTTTTGGAAATAAGATCCAGTTTTTTCCATTGTACAAAAGCTGAGTCACGCCCATGACAGGTTCCTTCGGTAGATGTACAATAATAAGTTGTGAATTCATTTACCGGCGTAGCAATCGGGTTACGGATTGTAAGACTGCTCAAAGTAGGGTTAGCATCCCATTGGTAAGAAGTATATGTATTGTAGGCTGTTAACTGTACCGATGTGTTTCTGCAGATCCTCGCAGTATCGGGTACAATACCCAGCGTATCATAATCTCTTATTTGTATAATGGTGCTGTCTGTTGGGGTGTTGGCACTGCATCCACCACCTGCTAAAGCATAAATTTTTATCAGTTCAATTCCTTCAAGTATGTTGTCAATGATGGGTATAACATTTACTATCACTTCGCTTTGGTTTGCAGGTATGGTTACTGTTGTTGGCAGCAATTGCATATCAACACCGTTGATGGCGGTGCCTGCATACGAGAGCGATACATCAAGTGGCCCTGCTTCAGCATTTGGCCGTTTTATTTTGAATGAACCTGCACTGCAGCCTTCAACTAAGTAATAATTATTTTGTGGATCTACCTGTGTATTATTTACAATGCTGATGGCATTGGAAGAGAGGCTTCCGGCTTCGAGGAAAACGCCGCTGTCCAGATCATCATCAAACACATCGGCAATCACTAATTTTAAATGATACGATTGGCAGGGCACCACCTGTTCCCTGGCTGTAAATACCTGGATATGGCCGTTATGGGTAAAAAATTTATTGGGTTCATTATTAACAAAGTACTGTGGAAACAGGGCACATGAAAATTCATTGATATTATTAATGGTTACGGGTAAACTGGTATTGGGTATTAATGCAATGTTCTTTAAACCCGTAATACCCGGCCCCTGAATAAAGAAAGCAAAAGCATCGTTGAATTCTGTACAGGAAAAATCGGTATACTCTTCCGAGCTGAAAACATAATTGAAGCGGATACTATCGCCAAGCGGAACAAAATCAAATTCAAGTACACAGGCATCGTTTGTTACTTCCGCAACAATAGCAGAAAGATCGGGGTCGCCCGGGAATCCCCATTGGTTGAAGGCATCTACATTCAGGGCTGTAGCAATACCATCTCCATCCATTCCAAAACTACCGGCACCAATTGTTTTTGCCCTGCCGTTTGTTAATACAATGCCGCTGTCTATTCCAATATTTGTACCGCTGATGTTGTTAAAAATACCTGTCATAGCCGGATGCCCGGTAAGTGAAACATTACTTACAGTAACACCAGGCCCAAGCAGCTTTTGTACCAATGCCTGTGCATTGCTCTCGGCTGTTATCTGTAACTGGGCATTTGATTGCAGGTATAAAAAAGTGCAGGTAATGCAGAGCAGGAATATTTTGCAGATGAGTTTCACTTGGCCTCAAGTTAACATATATCTTTTGCATTTTGAAACCGGCCATAAAAAAGCCCCCCGATACATCGGGGGGCTTTGTGTTTTTTATTTATTATTAAAGATTTTCCAATGCGGCATTCATACTCCGCACGGCATCGGCGCTTTTATTAAAAGCAGCCTGTTCTTCTTCATTCAGTTTGTAATCAATGATCTTTTCAATACCACTTCTGCCAATTACCACCGGTACGCCAATGCAGATATCATTTTGGCCGTATTCGCCTTCTAAAGAAACACAGCAAGTGTATAATTTCTTCTCATCCCTTACAATAGATTCAACCAGGGCAGCTCCCGCCGCACCGGGTGCATACCACGCACTGGTGCCCAATAAGCCGGTAAGTGTTGCACCGCCAACCATGGTATCGGCTACTACTTTTTTCAAAGTTTCGGTATCTAAATAATTGCTAACCGGTGTTCCCTGGTAAGTAGCTAATCTTGCCAAAGGGATCATGGTGGTATCTCCATGTCCGCCAACAACAACTGCCTGTAAATCAGTGGCAGGCACGCCCATGGCTGTTGATAAATAATATTTAAAACGGCTGCTGTCTAAAATGCCGCCCATTCCAATAATTCTGTTCTTTGGTAATCCACTTGATTTAAGTGCCAGGTAGGTCATCGTATCCATTGGGTTGCTGATAACAACAATGATGGCATCGGGAGAATATTTTAGAAGATTTTCGGTAACTGATTTTACAATACCGGCATTGATGCCGATCAGTTCTTCCCTGGTCATGCCCGGTTTACGGGGAATGCCTGAAGTAATAACCGCAACATCGGTTCCGGCAGTCTTAGCATAATCATTGGTGCTTCCGGTAATGCGGGTGTCAAAACCCAGCAGGGTAGCAGTTTGCATCAGATCCATGGCCTTGCCTTCGGCAACGCCTTCTTTAATATCAAGTATCACCAGTTCGTTACAAAGTTCTTTACGGGCAATATTGTCGGCACAGGTAGCACCTACGGCTCCAGCTCCAACTACAGTAATTTTCATGTAAATATGTTTATTGGTAGAAAAATAATTTGCGCTGCAAAGATAATTAAATACACAGTTAGTAAAAATGCATTTTATGACTGCAAAGGGATTGGAAGACCCGGCAAAACCAGTTTTAACTGTTTCATGTGAAGTCTTGGTTTGATTTTGGGAATAGGTACAAAATTAAAATCCAATACCAAATGTTTAAAATGCTACATGTCATCGGCCTCGTTTTCCTTCAAATTAACAGTTTTGGTATTAGTTTATTGCCTGAATTCAGTGCAGTATATAATAGCCGGAAAAAAGTAGTTGTTATTAAATGGCAACATAGTACAGCAGATATAAAAACCTATATAGTTCAGCAAAGCTCAGGTAATAAAGCATGGGCGGATATTGCTTTGCAGGAAATTGACCCCGCCACCGGAAACCGTAGTTTTTATTTTGAAGACAAAAATTTTGAAGCAAAAGAAAACCATTACCGGCTAAAATGTATGTATGCAGATGGTAAAACAGCTTATAGCCTGAATGTGGTTGTGATGATAGCTTCTGCCACAAACAACTGGGTTATTTACCCGGTGCCGGTAACCGATCTGCTTACGCTTGAATACAGGGGATCTGAACCTATACAGGGAGTTATAAATGTAATTATTCAACAGCCGGCCGGAAGAGTTTTTTTAAAGCGCAGGTACTCTTCTCAAAGCAAACAAATTAAAATAACGCCCGATTTTCTGCCCAAAGGCATTTACGACATAAGAATTCTGGTGCAGGATGAAGTTATATGGGACCAGCGTTTTGTAAAGTAATTTGCAGAGATTGGTTAAAACAATGCCGCAATCTCGTCAACCGGGATGTCTTTTTTATAGTGCTGCATCAACTTTCCATTTTTATCATACACATATACATCGGGTATAGAAGAAACCTGGTAAAACTTAGGCAGGTCAAAAACAGCATCCCTGGTTAAAGTAATATTTGGGAAATCGGCAAGTTTGTAATCCTTATAAAATTTTTTGATACGGCTGAATTCATAAATGGTCACCATCAATATCTGTACATCTTTAAACCGGTCAATTTTTGCAGTAAAATTTTTTGTTGCTTCCTGGCAATGGTCGCAATCAGGATCAAAAAAAACAAGAATAGTTGGTTTGCCTTTTTGCAGCATATTATTTGTAAAACTACTGCTGTCCGGCACTTTTCTGATATTAAAAGCAGGTATATAGGGAGATTTAAAATATTGCCGGGTACTATCAATTTGTGCAAAACCACATAAAGTCAGGCAGCTTATTATTAAAGTAAAAACCGTTTTCTTCATCTTCTTTAAATTTTGGTAAAACTAATTCCTTTGTTTGAAAAACAGTTGTTAAGAATAAATATAAAAAGGAATCTGAAATTATAGGGTCTGGTCCCCCTCTCCTTTGGAGTTCCTGCAAAGGAACGAGCGTAGCTCAGTTAGGGGTGAGGGCAGCAAAGAATTTCGGATTTAGCCATACTATTCCTACTTTTGCGCTCCCGATAAGTATCGGGATAAAAAATGTGATATTATGGCAACAACAGCAGATATGCGCTCTGGCCTCATCATCAAAGTAGATGGCAGCCTGTATAGTGTTATAGAATTCGGGCAAAACAAAACCGCCCGTGCAGCAGCCAAGGTTTGGGCTAAACTTAAAGGTGTAGATAATAACCGCACCATTGAAGTAACCTGGAACAGTGGCGAAACGATCTTTCCGGTAAGGGTGGAAAAAAAGCCCTACCAGTATTTATATAAAGACGATACCGGTTACAGCTTTATGGATACCGAAACTTTTGAGCAGATCACAGTTGCAGAAACAATGATTGATGCCCCAAAATTTTTAAAGGATGGCCAGGAGGTAACTGTTTTAATTAATGGAGAAACTGACTTACCGATGGGGGTAGAGTTGCCTGACAAGATCGTGTTACTGGTTACTTACAGCGAACCCGGCATGAAAGGCGATACAGCGACCCGTACTTTAAAGCCGGCAACTGTTGAAACTGGTGCTACGGTTAACGTTCCTTTATTTGTAAATGAAGGAGAATTGATAAGGGTGAATGCAAAAACCGGCGAATACGTGGAAAGAGTGAAAGAATAAGCGGATAAAATGTATAGAGAAGGGGTATCTGAGTAATCGGATATCCCTTTTTCATTTTTGTAAAATGCTGCGATTTTGCCCAAAAAATGCCGGAAATCAGCCTTTTTGGGTCAAAAATCAGCAATTTTATGCTTTTTTCTAAAATTTTAGTTGCAGTTATGAAAATACTTACCCTATCTTAGCAGCCCGGTTTTCAATTTAAATTAACCTTTAAATAATATACATGGACATCAAGCAAATTCAGGAGCTGGTAAAGCTCATTAACAAGACCAATATAGGAGAAATCACCATTGAAGAAGAAGGCGTAAAAATTACAGTTAAACAGAAAAAGGATCCCGTACAGCATATTATAGCTGGCGGTGGAACTCCGTCATTTACATCGGCGCCTGCTGCAGGTACTGCACCTGCTCCGGCAGCAGCGGCCCCGGTTGCGGCTAAACCAGCAGAGCCCAAAGCAGATAACCTGGTAACCATTAAAAGCCCGATGATTGGTACTTTTTACCGCCAGGCTGGCCCGGGAAAACCCATTTTTGCCAGCGTAGGCGAAGAAGTTACACCCGGTAAAGTGGTTTGTATTATTGAAGCCATGAAACTTTTTAATGAAATTGAAAGTGAAGTGAAAGGCAAAATTGTAAAGGTTTTGGTAGAAGATGCCAGCCCTGTGGAGTATGACCAGCCTTTGTTTTTAGTAGATCCAAGTTGATTTGATGATGTGCTGATTTGATGATTTGAAGATGAAGTGATCAAAAGTGTTTATCGCTTTTCAATCAAAAGTCCAGGATTATCAAATTGCTGAATCATCAAATTTTCAAATCATCAAATTTCCAAATTAAAGCAATGTTTAAAAAGATATTGATAGCTAACCGCGGTGAGATTGCTCTCAGAGTAATAAGAACCTGCCGTGAGATGGGCATTAAAACAGTTGCAGTTTATTCTACTGCCGATAAAGATAGTTTACACGTAAAATTTGCCGATGAAGCCGTTTGTATTGGCAAACCCGTCAGTATGGATAGTTACCTGAACATGGCGCATATTATGGCGGCTGCCGAAATTACCAATGCAGATGCCATTCACCCCGGATATGGATTTTTGGCAGAGAACGCAAAGTTTGCGAAGATCTGTGCCGATCATGGCATTAAGTTCATCGGCCCTACGCCCGAGATGATCAATGCCATGGGTGATAAGATCACTGCAAAAAATACCATGATTGCAGCCGGTGTGCCTGTGGTGCCTGGTGTTGATGGTTTGCTGGAAAGTGTTGACCATGCAAAAAAATCGGCCAAAGAAGTTGGATACCCGGTTATTTTAAAAGCAACTGCCGGTGGTGGTGGTAAAGGAATGCGTGTGGTTTGGGAAGAAGCCGAAATAGAAAAAGCATTTGAAAATGCCAAGACAGAAGCCGCTGCTTCTTTTAAGAACGACGGCATTTACATGGAAAAATTTGTGGAAGAACCACGCCATATTGAAATACAGATTGCAGGAGATCAATACGGTAATGTTTGCCATTTAAGCGAAAGGGATTGCTCTATACAACGCCGCCATCAAAAACTGGTGGAGGAAACACCATCGCCATTTATGACCGATGAACTCAGGCAACGCATGGGTGATGCAGCCATAAAAGCAGCACAGGCTATTAATTACGAAAGCGTAGGAACCGTTGAGTTTTTGGTTGATAAGCACCGCAACTTTTATTTTATGGAGATGAACACCCGTATACAGGTGGAGCATTGCGTAACAGAAGAAGTGATCAACTTTGATTTAATTAAGGAACAGATAAAAATTGCCTGCGGCGAAAAGATTGTGGGTAAGGCTTACTTCCCGCAAATGCACGCCATTGAGTGCCGTATTAATGCCGAAGATCCTTATAATGATTTTCGCCCCTCACCAGGAAAGATAACTGTGTTGCACCAGCCCGGCGGGCATGGTGTACGGGTAGATAGCCATGTGTATGCAGGTTATATTATTCCTCCTTATTACGATAGCATGATCGGTAAACTGATTGCCATTGCACAAACCCGTGAGGAAGCCATCAATACCATGAGCCGTGCTTTAAGCGAATATGTAATTGAAGGCATTAAAACCACCATACCTTTTCACCAGCAACTGATGCAGGATGAAAATTTCAGGAAAGGGAATTTTACGACCAAGTTTATGGATACGTTTCAGTTGAAATAAAACAGTGGTTTAAAATATATGAAAGCATTCCGTTTAAACGGAATGCTTTTTTTGTAATCAACTTTGATGAGTATATTTATTAGAAACAGCAGAGGCACATTTCATTGCTGATGACCATTAAAAAAGTACCAAGAGTTGTGTATATTTATATCCTTGCTCTCATATTATTGAAGCTTTCGAGTCACTGCGATTTATGAAAAATATTCTACACTTTCTCTTTATTCTTTTTTTAGAAGTATCGTCTGGAATTATACTCTCATTCTTATATTGGCTGTTATCTTATTTACTGTTTAAGAAAGATGAATTTGGTTCAAGTAGGATTAATGAAAGTATATATTACCTTATCATTCTACTACCACCATTTATTTATTGTTATCTAGAACATCTAAGTTTGAAAAGGAAAGGACACAAAATTAAGTCTGTAATTTTTTTAATGGCAGGGTTAACATATTTGCTGGCAGGGTTAATTTTTTTGCTGATTTCCACAAATTTTTACCTGATTAACAGATGATCTCTGCCAACCTCGATCTTCGCCACTGGCTCGTGAAATTAGACAAGCAGTTTGCCTTGGTTGGTGTTCCCATTCGTACGTAAGCTTAACTGGTGCACCCGTGAGCGCCGCCGGCTGGTGTTATCACCACCGGCACAGCAGCAAAAAGCTAAAATAGCCCTGCTCTTTTTTAATTATTAGCCATTTTGTTTTAGATATTTGATAAATTAAATTAGATATTTAATCAAATAAATTAGAATTTTGATAGTATAAATTGTAATTTCAATAATATAAATTATAATTTTGACTATATAAATTAAGATTTCGATTGTATAAATTAGAACTTTAACTGTATAAATTAAAACTTAGACCACATAAATTAGATATTTGATCCGCTAAATTGAATATTCACCAGTTTTTCTATAAATTAGGTAATATTTTAACCTTCAAACTATATTACAATGTTATCACTTAACCTAGCACCCATATTCAATGCCCGTGGCATTACCAAACCACATGGTTTCCTCGTACGTAACGGCTTCAGCCCTTTCACTGCCAGCCGTCTCATGAACAACCAAACAGTTGTTTTTCGCCTGGAGCATATGGAAAAACTCTGTGAAATTCTCGTATGTGAACCAAACGATTTGCTGCTCTTCACCCCCAATAAAAACAAGCAGTATGCTCCCAACCATCCCTTGTTAAAACTCACCCAGGATGATAGCAATAACTGGTCAGCTGCTATAGCTGCCATGCCTTTTAAAGAATTGAAAGAGGCTGCTAATAAGATCATTGGTAAAGATGGACAGTAAGATCGGTTTTAGGTGAGCAGGAAAATAAGCAGGCTTTTATTTAAACAGTTCCAAACATTTTCGCAAACTACTTTCCCAATCCCGAACTGCAACTCCAAATGTCTCTTTAATTTTTGTAGTATCTAAGACTGAATATGCCGGCCGCTTTGCAGCAGTAGGATATTGTGCAGTTGTAATTGGATTAACAATACATTTACTGCCTGTTAATTCTTTTATAGCAACTGCAAATTCATACCAGTTGGTAATGCCTGCATTTGAGTGATGATAGATTCCCGGATTTTCTTTGCTTTTGCCGGATGCGATCATCTGCATAATGGCAGCAGCAAGATCAGCGGCATAAGTTGGGCAACCAACCTGATCGCTTACCACATTGATTGATTCTCTTTCCTTCATCAGCCGCAACATCGTCTTCACAAAATTATTACCAAAGAAAGAGTATACCCAGGCAGTGCGAATGATAATTGCCGACGGGCAATTTTCCGATGCTGAAACCTCGCCCTGTAGTTTTGATTGGCCGTAAACACTTACCGGGTTTGTTTTGTCTGTTTCTTTATAAGGTTGGCTGGCCGTACCATCAAAAACATAATCAGTGGAAATATGGATGAGTTGCGTATTATTTTTTTTACAAACTGTGGCAAGGGCTGCAACGGCAGTTGCATTAATTAAGAAAGCATTTTCCTTTTCTGATTCTGCTTTATCAACGGCAGTATATGCTGCGCAATTGATGCAGAAGTCTATTGCCTGCTCTGAAAAATATTTTTGTATTGACGTAGCATTTGCAATATTCAAGTCATCTTTTCCAGCAAATAAAAATTGGTATCCTTCAAATGCCGGAGCCAGCATCTGTAACTCATTGCCCAACTGGCCATTAGCACCGGTAACTAATATGGTGGGCTTATTGCTCAAAGACAAAGTTGTTTTTGCAATTCAATAAGGAAGGTTGCTGCAGGTCTTTTTCAGAAATAATGGCTTTATCAGCAGGAATATTCCAATCAATATTTAAAGCCGCATCATTGTAAAGAATACCGGCTTCCGATTCTTTATTATAAAATTCATCGCATTTATACATCACTTCTGCGGTTTCGCTCAATACAGAGAATCCATGGGCAAACCCTTTCGGTATCAGCAATTGTTTATTATTTTCTGCCGATAACTCAATAGAAAAAGCCATGCCATAAGTAGGAGAACCCGTGCGGATATCAACCACAACATCCATTATTTTACCACTTAGCACCCTTACTAATTTTGTTTGTGCATGCGGATTTAACTGGTAATGCAGGCCACGGATTACGCCAAAGGAAGATTTGGACTGGTTATCCTGAACAAACCTGTCATTAATACCGGCTGCATGAAATACTCTTTCACTATAACTCTCAAAAAAATATCCCCTGCTGTCTTTGATTACAGTTGGTTCAAAAATTACAAGTCCGGGAAATTCTGTTCGTATTAAAGCCATTTTTTGTTAATTGATAATGGATAACTGGCAAATGGATAATGTTTGATGATTTAAGCTGTATCCAATTTGAAAATCAGCTTTTATTCTGAAAAGTTATCAATTATTCACTACTTAATTATCCATTGCTATACTTTTGTTTAAAGAATTCTATCGTCTCTTCCAAACCTGCTTCAAATTTTTTTACAGGTTCATAACCCAGTAATTTTTTTGCCAGCGAAATGTCAGCTAAAGAATCTCTGATATCACCGGCTCTTGGCTCCCGGTAGGTTGCTGCAAAATCACTTTTTAAATATTCAACACAGGCATTGTATAAATAATTCACCGAAAAATTTTCGCCCATTGCAATATTGTATACTTTGTTCAATGCTTCGGCATTATCAGTAAGCATGCCTTTTATATTTACCTGCACAGCATTGTCAATAAAAGTAAAATCACGGGTTTGTCCGCCATCGCCATTTATAAAAACTTCAGTGCGGTTCATGATGTGCTTTACAAACAATGGAATTACTGCAGCGTAAGCCCCATCAGGGTCCTGGCGTGGCCCAAAAATATTAAAATACCTGAAGCCCATCAACTTTATCCCATACACATCAGCAAAAACCTGGGCGTATAATTCGTTTGTTTTTTTAGTGGCGGCATAAGGCGATAGGCAATTGCCAACCTTGTTTTCCTGTTTGGGTAAGGTTGGTTCATCACCATAAACAGAAGATGAAGAAGCGTACACAAACTGTTTAATATTATTATCAACTGCGGCTTTCAGCATATTTGCAAAGCCTCCAATATTTACTTCGGTAAAATAAACCGGTTCTTTTATGCTGCGTGGTACAGAACCCAATGCGGCCTGGTGGCTTACATAATCCATTCCGGCGCAAGCCTGCTGACAGGTATCTATATTCCTGATATCACCTTCAATAAATTCAAATTGATCGTATCGCTTTAAAATATCAAGATTAGATTGAAAACCATTCACCAGATTATCAAGCACTCTTACTTTTCCGGCCCCGTTCTTTAAAAGATATTCTGCGATATGGCTGCCGATAAAGCCTGCGCCTCCTGTGATAAGAAAGGAAGACTGACTTAAATCTTTTGTATGAAATGTAGTGCTCATTATTTTACTCCTTCAATCTTTATACTCCCTATTCCAGTTCCCTCTCCTTTGGAGAGGGGTTGGGGTGAGGCTTTTACAGGCTCCAATATTTCCTCGACGTAATTTTATTGCGGTATATACCTTTTAAGTCTGCAACTATTGCATCAGCTTTTGTTATAGATGCAAAATAGTTATCGTCCAGTTTTTTATAATCATCATGCGGAACTGTAACTAATACAGCATCATAATCATTACTCAATTCGGGCGTAAGCTCAAAGCCATATTCATGCATCAGTTCAGCACTATCGGCATGCGGATCTGTTACATGTACGTTCAGTGAAAAAGCTTTTAGTTCCTTAATAACATCTGCTACTTTACTGTTTCTTATATCACTTACATTTTCCTTAAAAGTAGCACCCATCACCAATACCTTGGCATCTTTTACATTGCCATTTGTTTGAATGATGTTCTGCAAAATTTTTCTTGCCACATAACCCGCCATGGCATCATTAATAAAACGGCCTGCTAAAATTACCTGTGAATTGTAACCTAATTTTTTTGATTTGTATGTAAGGTAATAGGGGTCAACACCGATGCAATGCCCGCCAACAAGCCCCGGTTGAAATTTCAGGAAATTCCATTTGGTGCCTGCGGCTTCCAATACTTCGTAGGTGTTGATATTCATTTTATCAAAGATGATGGAGAGTTCATTCATCAAGGCAATGTTCAGATCACGCTGTGTGTTTTCAATAATTTTTGCAGCTTCGGCTACTTTAATGGAAGATGCTTTGTGTACGCCGGCTTTTACAACCAGTTCATACACTTTGGCAATCGTATCCAAACTTTCAGCACAACAACCGCTCACTACTTTTATAATGGTACTGATGGTATGCTCCTTATCGCCCGGGTTTATTCTTTCGGGTGAATATCCGATCATATAATCTTCGGTCATTTTTAAACCCGAGAGTTTTTCGATGATGGGTACACAATCTTCTTCGGTACAACCCGGATAAACCGTGCTTTCATAAACCACATAATCTCCTTTCTTAATTACTTTACCAATTGTTTCACTGGCACGTGTTACGGGAATAAGATCGGGTACATTGTGTTCATCAACAGGCGTTGGTACTGCAACGATGAAGAAATTCGCTTTTCTTAAAACATCCAGGTCGTTCGTAAATTCAATATCGCATCCGTCAAAAGCAGCAGCTTCCAGTTCCTGGCTGGGGTCAATTTTATTACGCATCATTTCCACACGCTGTGCATTGATATCGAAGCCAATTACTTTTATCTTTTTTGCAAACTCCAGCGCAATAGGCAGGCCTACATAGCCAAGGCCGATTACTGCCAATGTCTTTTTCTTTTCTAACAGATCCTGGTACATCTTTTAATGGATAATTAATAATTGAATAATGGATAATTAGCTTTTACTTTCAAACTCTTTCGGTAACTTATTCAACTCCTCTTTTGGTAAACTTTTAAAATACTCATAAGTTATTTTTAAGCCTTCTGCTCTTGATACTTTAGGTTCCCATCCCAGCAGTTTTTTTGCTTTTGTAATATCGGGCTGGCGTTGTTTTGGATCATCTGTAGGCAATTCCTTAAAAACAATTTTTTGTTTTGTTCCGGTCAGTTTTATTATTTCTTCCGCAAAATCAAGCAGGGAAATTTCATCAGGGTTACCAACATTCACCGGCTCTGAATAATCACTCATCAGCAGGCGGTAAATGCCATCCACCAAATCATCTACATAACAAAAACTGCGGGTCTGGCTGCCATCACCAAAAACAGTAAGGTCTTCGCCACGCAATGCCTGGCCAATAAATGCAGGTAATGCACGGCCATCATTCAGGCGCATTCTTGGGCCGTAGGTATTAAATATGCGTACGATCCTGGTTTCAACATCATGAAAAGTATGATAAGCCATGGTGATGGCTTCCATAAAACGTTTGGCTTCATCATACACACCACGTGGCCCAACCGGATTTACATTGCCCCAGTATTCTTCGGTTTGCGGATGCACCAATGGATCGCCATATACTTCGCTGGTTGATGCAACCAGTATCCTGGCGTTTTTGGATTTTGCCAATCCCAGGCAATTATGCGTACCCAACGAACTTACTTTTAAAGTCTGAATAGGAATTTTTAAATAATCTATGGGGCTGGCCGGTGATGCAAAGTGTAAAATATAATCAAGCTTGCCGGTTACATGTATGAATTTAGAAACATCGTGATGGTAAAATTCAAACTCTTTTAATTTAAAAAGATGCTCGATGTTTTTCAGGTCGCCGGTAATTAAATTATCCATGCCCATCACCTGGAAACCTTCTTTAATAAAGCGGTCGCAAAGATGGCTTCCCAAAAAACCTGCTGCACCGGTAATTAAAACGCGTTTTCCTTTCTGGATATTTTCAATATTCATGCTGTTAGTTTTATAAATCCTCCTGAATATTCGAATTGTTAACTCCTTTCAGGATTTGGGGAATTATTGTTTTTCTGCCAACACTCACATAATAAAAACCAAGTTCTTCCATTTTATTCAGGTCGAAAAGGTTTCTGCCATCGAAAATTACTTTATTTTTTAACAAAGAAACCATGTTATTAAAATCAGGTGTACGAAACTCACTCCATTCAGTTGCAATTACCAATGCATCTGCATCAACCAAAGCATCATACTGACGCTCGGCAAAATGTATATTATCCGCATAAATTGCTTTTACATTATTCATGGCTTCGGGGTCGTAAGCGCTTACAACAGCACCTTCAGCAAGTAAAGCATCAATAATGGTTAAGGCCGGCGCTTCACGAATATCATCTGTATTGGGTTTAAAAGCCAAACCCCAAACCGCAATTTTTTTTCCATTTAAATCATTATTGAAATAAGTTTTTATCTGCGGTACTAAATGTAATTTCTGTTTTTCATTTACATCCATTACTGCATCCAGTATCTTAAATTCGTAATTAACTTCAGATGATGATCTTGCCAGCGCCTGCACATCTTTTGGAAAGCAGCTGCCGCCATAACCTATGCCGGGAAACAAAAATCTTTTGCCAATTCGTTCATCGCTGCCAATGCCTTTACGTACCATATCCACATCGGCACCTAACAATTCGCAGAGATTTGCAATCTCATTCATGAAAGTGATCTTGGTTGCCAAAAAAGAATTGGCGGCATATTTTGTAAGCTCAGCACTTTTTTCATCCATATAAATAATGGGATTGCCTTGGCGTACAAAAGGCAGGTACAAATCGTTCAATGCTTTTTTTGCTCTTTCTGATGTTGTGCCAATAACCACACGGTCCGGTTTCATAAAATCATCAACGGCTACACCTTCTCTTAAAAATTCGGGATTGGAAACTATATCAAATTCAACTTTTGCATTTTTTGCAACAGCAGCATGTACTTTATCGGCAGTGCCAACGGGCACAGTGCTTTTATCTATAATAATAACGTAGTCGGAAATTATTTTTCCCAGATCATCGGCTACACCCAAAATATATTTCAGATCAGCACTTCCATCTTCACCGGGTGGTGTGGGCAGTGCCAGAAATATGATTTGTGCACCGGCAATACCTTCAACTAAATTTGTTGTAAAATGCAAACGGCCTTCTTTCTGGTTACGCAGAAAAAGTTTTTCCAAACCAGGCTCATAAATAGTAAGCTCACCGCCATTTAGTTTATTGATCTTTGATGCATCAATGTCAACACAGGTTACCGTGTTTCCTGTTTCTGCAAAACAGGTTCCGGTTACCAATCCAACATAGCCTGTTCCAACTACAGCAATTTTCATTTGTTATCTGTTTATATACTCTAAAACTTTATTTACAATAAATGTTTGTTGTTCCTCGTCAAGTTCGGTATGAATGGGTAAAGAGATCACCCTTTCTGTTAACCAGTCTGTAACCGGTAAATTAAAATCGCTGCCACCAAATGCATCAAACATTTTTTGCCTGTGCGCCGGTACCGGGTAATAGATCATGGACGGTACACCCTGATCGGCTAAATACTGGTTCAAACCATCCCGGTCAACACCGTTTAAAGTTAAAGTGTATTGATGAAAAACGTGTTTATTATTGCCATCTCTAAACGGAATAGTTATGAATTTATTTTCTGCAAAAGCCTGATCATAAAAATCAGCAGCTTTCCTGCGGGCAGCAATGTATTCGTCCAGGTGTTTTAGTTTAATATCCAGGATAGCCGCCTGCATGGCATCCAGCCTGCTGTTGCAGCCCACCACATCGTGGTAGTAGCGCTTGCTTTGGCCGTGAGATGCGATCATTCTTAATTTAGCCGCCAACTCATCATCATCAGTAAACATAGCACCACCATCGCCAAATGCCCCCAGGTTTTTTGATGGATAAAAAGACGTACATCCGATTTGCCCGATACTGCCTGTCTTTTTTACTGTACCATCGCTGAAGGTGTAATCGTTGCCTATTGCCTGTGCATTATCTTCAATTACCGGTAAATTATGTTTTGCTGCAATGGCCATTATCTTTTCCATATCGGCCGCATGGCCATAAAGATGTACCGGTATAATGGCTTTTGTCTTGGGTGTGATGGCTTTTTCAATCGCTTCAGGATCTATACAAAATGTCTTGGGGTTTACTTCAACAAAAACCGGTTTAATGTTGAGCAAAGCTGCTACTTCAACCGTGGCAATATAAGTAAAGGAAGGAGTGATTACTTCATCGCCGGGTTGTAAACCCAGGGCCATCATGGCAATCTGCAAAGCATCGGTACCATTGGCGCAGGGAATACAATGCCTGCTGCCATGATATTTTGCAAGGTTTTCTGCAAAGTCATTTACTACTTTACCACCGATGAACATGGAACTTTCCATTACGGCTATTACAGCAGCATCTACTTCGGATTTAATTTTAAGGTATTGTGTTTTGGTATCAACCATTTGTAGGGGCCTCATAGTAAATTATTTTATGCGTCGCAAAGATAAGGATTGCAGCAGGAATGAAGAATTTGTGATATGGGTAACTGCAATTAAAAAATAGCCATTAGATTTGTTGAAACTTCGATGCTGAGTAAATTTTTATATAACCTGTTTCTGTTGCTGTATTCATGCGGTATACGTGTTGCTGCTATTGCCAACCCTAAAGCCAAAAAATGGCTCAATGGCCGCAAGGATATCTTCGCTTCAATCAACTCAAGACTCAAGACTCAAGACTCAAAACTAATTTGGATGCATTGCGCCAGCCTTGGTGAATTTGAGCAGGGCAGGCCCTTGCTGGAAGAACTGAAATCAGCAAATCCGCAACAAAAAATTGTACTCACTTTTTTTTCTCCCTCTGGTTATGAAATGATGAAAGATTATAAAGGGGCTGATTTTGTTTTTTATCTGCCGATGGATTCGCAGGTGAATGCAGGAAAGTTTCTGGATGCAGTAAACCCTTCTTTGGTACTTTGGGTGAAATATGAATACTGGTTTTATTATCTCACCGAAATTAAGCAAAGAAATATTCCGACTGTTCTGGTATCTGGCATATTCCGTAAAAATCAACCTTTTTTTAAATGGTATGGTGCTATCTGGAAAAAAATGCTGGAAAGTTTTACGCATTTTTTTGTGCAGAATGAAGAATCGCAGCAATTGCTTTCAACACTTGGTTTCACAAAAAATATAACCATGAATGGCGATACCCGCTTTGACAGGGTATTGGAAATTGCGGCACATTTTACACCCGTTACCGGCATTGAAGAATTTTGCGGAGATAGCCCGGTAATTGTAGCCGGCAGCACCTGGGAAGAAGATGAAATAGAATTATTACATTTTGTAAACGTGAATAAACAGGTAAAATTTATTATTGCACCGCATGAAATTGATAAAACCAATTTAAAGGATGTGAAAGATGAATTTCCGGATTCAATATTCTATTCAGAATTGAACAACTTACAACGGACGATGGACAACGGACAACCCAATGTTTTAATAATAGACAACATCGGCATGCTTTCCCGCCTGTATAAGTATGCAACTGTAACATTTGTTGGTGGCGGTTATGGGGCCGACGGAGTGCACAATGTTTTGGAAGCAGCAGTTTATGGCAAGCCGGTTGTATTTGGCCCGGTGTACGAAAAATTTTATGAAGCAATAGGATTGGTGAACAGCGGAGGAGCCGTTAGTATTGATGGTGGACCGGTTAAACTGGAAACTGTTTTAAATGGATTGCTCAATGATGAAACAGAAAGAACAAGAAGGGGAGAAGCTGCAGCACAATTTGTTAAGGGAAACGCCGGTGCCTCAAAAAAAATAATGAAGTTTATTCAGGAAAAACGCCTTTTAACCAGTTGAAAAAACTGCGCTACCATTTCATTGTTGCTATCCCAACCGTTTTTAACTTTCAACTCTCTTTGTATCCAGTATTCGGCTTCGGCAAAAATAGAAAAACTGTTGATGGTTTTAATGCTGCGTTCATAAGCCACTTCATCGCCACGGAATAATTCATTGATAAATAAAAAACGGTCGTTTACCCCAATGGCTTTTCTCAAATCCCTGATGGGAACTTCGGTTAAAGTATCGCCCAAATCTATTTTTGATTGTTTTAGTTTTTCATTAATGGATGCATGATTATTTGAAACAGCTTCATTGATCTCTTTGGTCAGCTCTTCTTTTTCGGGCAGTGGCTTAAATTCCTGCTGGTGTGTAAGTGTGGGGATGTCTTCTTCCGGTTCAAAAATAATATGCGGCTTATTTTGAACACTTATCTGCTGCAGGGTTTCTGCATTCCGTTTAATTTCTTCCAGTTCGGCCTCTATTTCGGCTTCATCAACCTGTAAAATTTCAACAATTCTTTCTTCCTGCACAGGCCCGGGCACGATTGCCGGAGATTCTTTAAGTACAGGATTCATATTAGATACGGTTACCACCACAGATTCACCTTCCAAAACATGATGCTGCTGCAGGTGCAGTAATTCTGCCTGTAACATTTGAACGGTAAGCAACATTTGGTCTGCCGGGGCATTTTGTGCAAACTGGTCCTGTAATTTTTTTAGGAGTGTCTCCACTCTTTCCATGATATTATTATACTTTTGATGCCCATGCTTGAATGAGGCAACAGTTAAAAAAACAACAAAGCCCCCTAAGTTACAAACTGATTTTTAAAAAAAATACTTAAATGTTTATAGAACCCAATTTAAAAGGCGAAAGAAGAGGATGGATTGAAGTGATTTGCGGCAGTATGTTCAGTGGAAAAACGGAAGAACTGATACGCAGACTTAAGAGAGTAAAGATCGCTAATTTAAAAGTAGAGATATTTAAACCGGCCATTGATGTGCGTTACGACGAAACGAAAATAGTGAGTCATGATACCAATGCTATACAATCTACTCCGGTTGATAGTTCACAAGCTATTTTGATATTGGCCCAGGGTGTAGATGTGGTGGGCATTGACGAAGCCCAGTTTTTTGACGCAGAGATTGGAAATGTTTGCGAAGAACTGGCTAAAAAAGGTATCAGGGTGATTGTTGCCGGGCTGGATATGGATTATTTGGGCAACCCTTTTGGCCAAATGCCAAACCTGCTTGCCAAGGCCGATTATATTACCAAACTGCACGCCATTTGCCAGGTATGTGGCAATATTGCCAACATCAGCTACCGCAAGGTAAAAACAGAGGGGCAGGTACTGCTGGGCGAAAAAGATGTGTACGAACCACGCTGCCGGACCTGTGCCCAGGTAAAAGATTAAAACTTTAAAAAACTGCAATGATTTCCAGAATATTTACGCTTTTACAAAAAGATGTTTTGCTTGAATTCAGGCAGAAGCATACTTTTTATGGCATACTGTTATACATTGCCTCCACCATTTTTGTACTCTATTTATCTATTGACAGGCCCGATGCCAATGTATGGAACGGTTTATTCTGGACCATTCAATTGTTTATTTGTGTAAATGCCGTGGCCAAAAGTTTTTTGCAGGAAAGCAGGGGACGTATGCTCTATTTTTATTCTATTGCATCGCCGGTTGAGTTTATTGTGGCAAAAATGATCTATAACCTGCTGCTCATGATGCTGATGAGCCTTTTGAGCCTGTTGCTTTTTGTTATTTTTTTAGATAACCCGATAAACAACAGCCTTTGGTTTGTTGGAATTGTGGTTTTGGGAGGTGCCAGCATCAGTATTGTGTTTACATTAATGAGCGCCATTGCCGCCAAGGCCCAGCAAAATGCCGCACTGATAGCCATTTTAGGGTTTCCGGTAATACTGCCTCAACTATTATTATTAATGCGCCTGAGTAAAGCAGCTTTTGCTGAAGTTTTCAGGCAGGGGGCTGTAATGGAGCTTTCACTTTTGATAATTGGCCTTGATATTTTGGTTATTGCAATGGCGGTAATTTTGTTTCCTTACTTATGGAAGGACTAAGATAAAAAACCGATATATTTTTTAATTCTTTGTATTCGTTTCCCCTAACTTTGAGGCTCTTAAAAATTTCTTTTTTTGAAGAAAAACTGGTGGAAAATATTATCCTTTCTTTTGTTGGTCTACACGGTTGTGGGAGGTTTCTTAATGGACGTTCCCCGTTTATTTATTTTAAATGAAACCATACGTAACCTGTATTTTCATGTTTGCATGTGGTTTGGTATGATGATCCTATTTGGTACCAGTTTTGTGTACAGCATTAAATACCTAAGGGGTTTCAGCTTACGCAACGATATTTTTGCACATAATTTTGCAGCCATAGGTTCGTTTTTTGGCATATTGGGTTATGCCACCGGAACCATCTGGGCCAATTATACCTGGGTTACCGACCAAAGCCAGTCGCTGGGAAGTATTTTAAAAGAACCAAAACTTATTGGCGCTGCCATTGCCTTATTAATTTACGGAGCCTATTTTGTTTTACGTGGCTCATTTACCGATATGGATAAGAAAGCAAGAGTAAGTGCGGTGTATAATATTTTTGCATTTGCTATGTTGTTCCCAAGTATCTGGATTATCCCCCGTTTAGTTGGCAGCCTGCATCCGGGAGCACCTGGCAGCGAAAGCGGCAACCCTGCCTTAAATTTTAAAGATATAGACAGCCGGTTGAGAATGATTTTTTACCCCGCAATAATTGGATGGACATTGCTGGGTGTATGGATAGCTACATTAAAAATACGGTTACAATTATTTAAAGATAAAACTTTGCTAAATGAAAAAGATAGTTAGAAGTTTGTGGTTGATGGTTTGTGGTTTATTGTGCAGCAGCATATTATTTGCACAGGATGCAAAGCCCGAAATGGCAGATGTAATGCGGAGCAATGGAAAAATTTATGTGGTAGTAACAGTTTGCCTGACTATTTTAATTGGCTTATTTATTTATGTTTTTATTGTAGATAGAAAAATAAGCAGGCTGGAGAAAGGAAAAGATTAATCCGGAGGATTGTTGCGTATTGATCAAAATGTACAAGAGTGCGACGCCAATGAAGTTGAATGATGGTAATTTGCCGGGTTCAAAAAAATTGCCCCGTAGCATGAGATGCTTCGTTCCTCAGCATGACAGAAAAGTGAATACTGCCAGCTATGAACTATTAACGAATAACGATTTACTCTTTCAAATAACGATTGCTAATATAAAAACAATTTTATGAGTGCTAACCAGCCATACAGCTTTTTCCACAGTGTGGAGAGAAGCTTTGACAAAGCGGCCAAATTTACAAAATGGGATTTGGGAATTTTAGAACAGATTAAAGCATGCAACAGTGTTTACCAGATGCGTTTTCCGGTTAAGCGTGATGATGGAAGTATTGAAGTAATTGAGGCTTACCGTGTACAACACAGTCACCACAAAGCGCCATGTAAGGGCGGTATCCGTTTCAGCGATGAAGTAAACCAGGATGAAGTAATGGCATTGGCCAGTTTGATGACCTACAAATGTGCCATTGTAAATGTGCCTTTTGGAGGTGGTAAGGGCGGTATTAAAATTAATCCACGTAAATACAGCGAGTACGAACTGGAAAAAATCACCCGTCGTTACACTTCAGAATTAGTTAAGAAAAATTTCATTGGCCCGGGCATTGATGTACCGGCTCCCGATTACGGTACCGGATCAAGAGAAATGGCATGGATCGTTGATACCTATGCTTCATTAAAGCCAGGCGAAATTGATGCTGCCGGTTGTGTAACCGGTAAGCCGGTAACACAGGGTGGTGTACGTGGCCGTACAGAAGCAACCGGCCTGGGTGTTTTCTTTGGTATACGTGAAGTGTGTAACATGCCTGATGTGATGGAGAAGCAGGGGCTGAGTGTGGGTGTTGAAGGAAAAACAGTAGTGGTGCAGGGTATGGGTAATGTGGGTTTTTATTGCTCTAAATTTTTTCGTGAGCATGGTGCCAAAGTGGTGGCCATTGCTGAATACGAAGGAGCGATATATAAAGCTGATGGTTTAAATGAAGAAGAAGTATTTGCACACCGCAAAGCAACCGGATCTATTTTAAATTTCCCCGGCGCTACCAACCTGGCTAAAAATACCGATGCACTGGAACTGGAATGTGATATTTTAATTCCGGCGGCATTGGAAAATGTTATTAATGGCGAAAATGCACCAAGGATAAAAGCAAAGATCATTGGCGAAGCTGCTAATGGCCCTTGTACACCTGAGGCAGATGAAATATTTGCACAAAAAGGAATTTTATGTGTGCCCGATATGTACCTGAATGCGGGTGGTGTTACGGTAAGTTATTTTGAGTGGCTGAAAAATTTAAGCCACGTTCGTTATGGCCGTATGGAAAAACGCTTTACTGAAAACCTGAACTCACATATTTTAGGACAGATAGAAGAGCTGAGTGGAAAAAAAGTGAGTCAAAAAGAAAAAGAATTCATCATGCACGGGCCAGATGAAGTAGACCTGGTACATAGCGGATTGGAAGAAACCATGATTGCAGCAACCAGAGAGATCATGGATATCTGGAAAAATAATCCTGAAATTCCTGACATGCGTACGGCTGCTTATGTAAGCGCCATCAATAAAGTTGCTATCAGTTACAGCGAGTTGGGTATTTTTCCATAAACTGTTTTTGATTCAAATATTAAATTGCATCCCGCCACTGGCAGGATGCAATTTTTTTATAGGGAACGGTTAGTGAACTTTATAGTTTAACTACGTTCATTTGTTCTGTGACTTGCCTGTTAATCTGATAGCTAACAGTTTGGCCTGATTTCTTGCCGGTGATCTCAAATTTTAAAACTGCATCACCCAGGTCATCTGTGTTCAGTAAAAATTGTTTTGAAAAAGTTTCGCCTTTAAGATCGGCATTGTAAAACACAACACCCGATTCATCAGTTATGATGATGTTGAATACATTTTCATCTTTTGAACCAGAGAAGTTTAACTGAATAAGCGGCTGGTTCTTAAAAGTGCCGGCATACTTCAGTTCTACAGGAAGTGCAGGGTTTAAAGTTGCAGTGTCGGCAGCATTTACCTGCATAAAGTTAATGACCGAAAAAATGGCGATTGCAAAGATTGTTTTGATCTGTTTCATAAAGTTTAATTTAATGGTTACTAATAGTTATTGTTTAAAAAAATTAATAGTAAACAATCGGATTTTTTTTCAGGTAGCAAATAAAAGTTAAAGAGACGGGGCAGATCCGCTGTTGTTGCAATAAACAGGTTGTTAATTGCTTTGATGATGTAAAAGTAGAACCGTTTATCGGCGTTTACAAACCAATGTACTACCCAGACTGATTCACCCAACAGGCATACTGCAGGCTGAAACAACTGTTAATAAAGGGTTTAGGAGAAATTATTGTATGACAGCCAACATGTTTTTTAGTAAAGGATACAAACTGAGGCTTAACGTTTAGTTCACATTACAGGCTGCATCAGATCCCATAAATTACCATACAGGTCTTCAAAAACAGCTACAGTACCGTACTCTTCTTTTACCGGAGGCCGTACAAAATTTATTTTCTGCAAAAGCATATTATTATAGTCACGCCAAAAATCATCGGTATATAAAAATAAAAATACCCTGCCGCCGGTTTGATTGCCTATCCTGCTTTTTTGTTCATCGGTAGCAGCCTGTGCAAGTAATAAGCAACATTGCCCATCACCTTTTGGTTTTACCATTACCCATCTTTTTGTTTCACTCAGCCTGGTATCTTCAATAAGTGTGAAGTTTAGTTTTTCGGTATAGAAAGCAATGGCTTCATCGTAGTTGTTTACTACTAAAGCTATATGGGCTATGTGTTGGTTCATCTTCTTTTAATAAATAAAAAATAATTGGGCATCATTAAAGTAGCGGTGCTAAGGCATTACTATTCTCCAAAAACAACCGGAAATTATGATCGGGCCTGTTGATGACATCATTGTGTTCTTTAAGGCTGTGTATAAAAATAACCTGGTTTGTTTTAAGCATAGGTGTATGCACATCTTTTTCTTCGGGGTTTATAAACGGAATATTTTTTTCCCTGAGCAGCTGCATCATTTTATCAGACACTTCATCTGTGCCGCCGCCTTTATTGGTATACAGGTTGATGAATTGATGCGATGCATCGGACTGAATCCAGGCAGTATATTTATCAAGCTGGCTGTACAGGCCATCAAATAAAATTACCTGCTTTATTTCTACACCACCGTTCTGTAATATATGTGCCATGACTCTGAAAGCGCCGCTATGGCCTGCCAATACTATGTTTCCGGGTTTTGCGTTTTTACTGATTAGCTTTTCTGTTTTCAATTTAAAAAGTACATCTTTCAGCAGGTTTTTAAAAATGCCTGCCTGTTCAAGTTTTCCTCCATAACTATCGGGTGCATTTTTTGTTGTTTCGGGCAATACCAAAATAGCATTGCGTTTTGATGCTATGAATTGTTTTATCAGTTCAAAGTAAGCGGCAGCACTGTCAATTGTGTTTCGCCAGCCATGAAACCAAAAAACTACATCAACATGTTTACCGGTTTTAAAATAAGGCGGTACTGCAATCAGTACAGTACTGTCACTGTAATGCACTGTGGCAGGATATAAAACCTTGTTATAAGTATGTCCAGTTGATCTTGCTGTATCGGGAAAAGATGTATAAGCAGATGAGATACGGAATAGCTGCAGCTCATTTTCTTTTTGAGCAAATGAAGCAAAGCATGGAAACAATAGCAGCAGCAGGAATGGTATTCTCATTTTAATTAATTGCCTTTACAAGTTACTAAAGATGTGGAATTTTACGGGGGTAAAGTAAATGCCAGGCACCTGAATAAAAGCTTGTAGTAACAAATGCATTAATTTAGTTTTTTTTAAAGCTATTTTATACTAAGTTTATCAAAAAAAAATAAATGAAAACGCTGGCAGAACTTCAAACGGATAAATCTACATTTTCTATCGGGCTGGCATTATCCGATGGCTGGAACCTGGTATCGAAAAATCTGGGCTATTATATTTTGGGAGGTATTATTGCAGTTGCAATAAGTGCCGGTGTTGGTATTATTCCCTTTGTGGGTGGTATTGTAAACAACCTTGTACTAAGCCCCTGCTTAATAGGTGGAGCGGTTTATGTAACCTGGCACATATCAAATGGTAAGGGGTGGACTGATTTTGGGGATATGTTTAAGGGCTTTAATTTTCTGCAACCCATTTTTATAAGTTCATTCATACAGTATGTTATAACTGCAGCACTTGCCTTGCTGGTGTTTTTTAATTTTTTACCCGAATTAATAGACATTTTTAAATTATCTCAGCGTGCAGATATGTTTTCCAAACAGGAAGAACTGGGTAATGCTTTCCTGGATTTAATACGTAATAGTAAGTTTGTGGTTTCCTTATTGTTATTGATGGTTGCGTTGTTGTTTATCACTGTGCTGTGGGTATTTAAAACACATTTTATAATTATTTACAAAATGCAGGCCTGGCCTGCCATGGAGATGAGCCGCCGCATAGCCCGGCACAACCTGTTTCAGTTACTCGGTTTTTTTATATTGATGGGTTTTATTCTCATAATTAGCGCCATACCATGCGGTATAGGTTTACTGTTTACGCTGCCATGGTTAATTGGTGCTACCTACAGTGCTTTTGCACAAATTACACATTGCGACCGCTCAAATGAAATCAATGAAGAGATGTTTGATTTTATGGCGGGTAAAAAAGATAATTAATCCGGCAAATGGTTTAATTTATTTTTAATGGAGGCCCTACAACCTGCATTTCATTATCAGCAAAAATTTTAGCGATCTCGGCCGGAGTAGGTTCATGATCCAATGCAGCCATAGTTACAAAAAAGTTTTCCAGTTTTCCGGCGGGCTGCATGGTTACAGTCATTTTTCCTTTTTCCGAAACCTGGGTCCAGGCATGAGGAACTTTGCGGGGTAAAAAAATACTCTCTCCTGCGGTTAAACTGTATTTGTCTTCTCCCACCTGAAAATAAAAAGATCCCTCCATCACGTAAAAAACCTCATCCTGAAAATGATGAATATGCATGGGCGTTCCCCTGCCTGGTGAAAGTGATGTTTGTTCAAAAATGGCCAGGTCTCCATCGGTATCGCTGCCCGAAACTTTTACGTCGAGTATGTTAGCATTAACAGCTTTTAATTTTATATGCCCGTGAATACGGCCTTCACCTGCATTTATTTTAAACCCTTTGTTATTTCTTAAAATGCTGTTTTGTATTTTAGAAAAAGCCAGCATGGGTGCAGCTGACAGGGCTATAAGCGATGCAAGAAATTTATTCCTTTTCATAATAGCAAAATTTAAAAATGAGTAATTGATCTTTACGCAGGATATGGTTTATTGCTTAACCAAAACCTGCTGTTGTAAGATAATACTTATTTAAATGGTTGTGCTGGCGAAAATATATTGCTGTTTATTTTTGAATTTTAGTCAAATACTCTTCCAAAGAAATAGTAATAATATGCGTCCAGCCCATTTCAAAATTTTCCTGTTTTAATGCAGCCACGCTGCTGCCGAAAGGAATGGTGAATTCGTGTACCAACGTAATTTTTGTGGTGGTATCATCTACTTTTAAAAGGTTCCAGCTAAGGGTTGATGTGCCGGAGTAACCGGGATACTCCCAGGTATATACCAGTTTTTCATCCGGAATTATTTCAAGCATTTTGCCCCGGTGCAGCCATTGATTATCTTCTGTTTCGCCGGCTGTCCATTCAAATACAGCGCCGGATTCCAGTTTAAAGGCTTCATCAAAATTAAAATACCATTCTTTCATCATGGCACGGTCTGTAATGGCCTGCCATACCAATGCTATGGGTGCGTTGTATGTTTTTTCTATCTGGAAGCTATTCATTTCTATTTATTTTTCTTTTTGAATTTTATCAGGATACTTGTTCCAGTGCATCCAGCTTGTCTTCCCAAAACTGTTTGTATTGTGTTATCCATGCATTTACTTCGCTTAACTTATCAAGCTTTGCTATGCAGTAGCGTTCCCTGCCTTCCTGTTTTATTTTTATAAGGCCACACTTGGTGAGTACTTTTATGTGTTATGAAATAGCCGGCCGGCTGATATTGTAATTTTCTGCCACCGCATTAAGGGTTAAAGGCTGCAGGGCCAGCCTGCAGCGGCGAAAAATTATTCGTTTTATTAAGCTACTGCCGGCAGAAGCCTTTTTTTTATTGCTTGAATTTTTTTAATCAGGAAAGGTTCAAATATTTTTACTATGATGTAGGACACAATTAGTAAAATAAACAAGGGGATAACAGGCAATAGTAAACCTGGAATATTACTTACGTTATTATTTAATTTAAGCATTAAGCCAATCATAGCATTTTCGTGAATAAGGTACAGCGGATAACTGACGAAGCCAAAGAAAATAAGTACGCTGTTGCTAAATACAAATCTTGCTTTTTCAAAGTAAACAGGAATAAAAAAAACAGCTATAACGATGATTGCGCAAACCAACTCTTCGGAAGAACGTTGGTATTTGTACAACTGTAATAAACTTACCAGGATTGCAAACAATAAATACCTGATTTTATCACTCGTAAAATATAAGTAAGCTAATGCCCCGCCTGTAAACCATCCAAAATAATGGCAGGAGAGCAAATTGGAGAAGGATGTTAAAATCTTAATGCCCGATATGCTTGCGGCGTAAGAGTATACGAACAACAAAAAAAGTCCGATGACTGCATTTTTTTTCCCGAATAAAAAGTAAAATGTACCGAAAATAAAATAGAATTTAAATTCAACAAATAAAGACCAAAAAGAGTTTTCAACCAGATCAATTTTAAAACCTGTGATAAACTCTATCCAGATTGGTTCAATAAAAATTAACCCTGGAATGGCGCCGCTTAATTTTTGTATTCCTAACGGGCGTTCAGGTAAAAGATGCATGGTTGAATATAGAAGTACAGTTGCAACCAACATTGCCGGAAATAGCCTTAACCATCTTTTGTAAATAAACTGAGAAAATGTTTTGTTTTTCTCTAAAGACATAAGGATAACAAATCCGGAAATTAAAAAAAATAACGGAACGCCCAGGTATCCATACCTGAAAACAGGAAAATGCTTATACTGGCTGCCAAATGGAACTAAATGGGTGTATTGGGAAAAAGTATGAAAACAAATAACAAGTAATATTGCAATTCCTCTTAAGCCGTCTAAAAAGGTTATTCTCTTCATTTAATTATTTGTTTGACTGTGGCTTTGGTTACTAAGCAGCTTAAGTATTTGTATTCATATTAATTTGTGGTGGAATAAAGAAACGCAATTTTACCTGAAAAATTGTTTGTTTTGTTGCGGAAGCTGATTTGCATGCTTCGCTCAGTGCTCAATAATTATTTTTTGTACAAGAGTGCCCCGAATGCTTTCGGGGTAAACTGTGCCACCGAAGCCAATAGAATTCCCAAGCCCTGGCCCATAAAAAAATCCCGACTTTAAAAATCGGGATCATTGTCTTTAAAAATCGTTTTGTAATTGGAGATTGCTTCGTCGTGCCTCCTCGCAATGACGTTTTAATTCGCTTCCGCCATATCCGGTATATCAACTGCTTTATAAGCACCGGCATCTAATTTCTTTTTTGTTTCTTCAAATGCTTTTAGTGTTTCGTCAATATCGGCATCTGTGTGGGCGGCAGTGGGTATAAGGCGGTAAATGATATCACCTTTTGGTATTACGGGGTACACCACAATGCTGCAGAAAATATGGTAGTTCTCACGCAGGTCCATCACCATTTGAGTGGCTTCGGGCACATCGCCTTTCATGTAAATGG
>JAOAUI010000442.1 GCA_030157685.1 Ferruginibacter sp.
TGGCTTTCTGCCAATTACAACATAATTCATCGTATTAACCGGGTTATAATCTTTTTTATCAAGCCAGGAGAAAAACGCATTTACCAACCAGTATATGCGGAGCTTAAAAAACAAAAGCCTTGAAAACCTGATAAAGAGATTTTTACTTTTGCTGTACCGGAAAGAATGTATAATAGTTTGGCCGGTTACAGACCAGGTACCGCCATTGGATTTTATTTCAACCATTTCAAAACCTGCTTTCTCTAAAATATATTGAAAGCCGTATTTGGTAAAGCGAAAAAAATCGTACGGCTCTTCGTGCAGGTGCCAATACATGGGGCCCGATACAATAAAATTGCAACCCGGCTTTAACAAACGAAAAGCTTCATTCACCAGTCCCTGGTGATCTTCTACATGCTCAATGGTTTGAGTACTGAAAGCGGTATCGAAAGAATTCTCAGGAAGTGGAATATTGTTTGCGGGGCATAACACGTCTACTTTTTGCAGGCTCGATTGCATGATATCACAGCCAATGTATTCGCTTGTAATTCCCTGAAATATTGTTTCGTAGGGTTTGTTGCCACAGCCAATATCAATCACCCTTCCGGTGGCATATTCTTTTATGGAAGATTCAAGGTCTCGTATTAAAGGAGTATAAACCAAGTAATTGAAATCAGACTTAGTGATTTTTTTATAGTCCTCAAACCTCGAACCGTTTTCAATCCTCATTTGTTCATTACTTTTTTTTGTTAAAAAATTTGCCTGCAAAGTATCGCATAGCAGTATAAGGATTCTTTAATACTCTTTTGCTGTAAGACGCATCCCTTACCCTCGACCTGTAAATTTCAGGATGAACCAGCGGAAGTATTTTTTTTGTGTTTGTTGTAATTGCAGGGTGCCTATCTTTTATACCGTCGTTTACAAAAAACAAAACGTTTTGCCTGTACCAGGGAGAAACCTTATCATTATTCCAGATAAGTTCTCTTAAACAATCGTAGGGTTTAAAATTATGCTTTGCAAATTTCTCTATCCAGTAATCTGGATACTGTTCATTATAGTGCAGCGTTCCATCCTGGCCGGGAATGGCTGCAGAAAAAACGATCACATCTCCAAGGTTACAAAGAGAAGCGATAAATTTTTCGGCATTCTCAGGTTTAATATGTTCGGCAACTTCAAGTGATGTTACCAGGTCAAATTTTCTATCTGTACTGAAACCATTATCAAGATTGGCCGAAACAAAATTATTTTTATCAATAATCAGGTCTTCGGCTCTAACATAATCGCCATCAACACCTAAAAAATCCGTTACGCCCAACTCTTTCCAATTAAATAACCAGTTACCGGCACCACATCCAATATCAATAACCGATGCTGGTTTTATAAATTGCAAAACAACAGGAATCACTTCCTTTGCAGAATTGAAAGAATCATCTGAATGAAAACCAAAAAAATTATCCTCGTAAGTTTTAGGTGTCATGCTTTTTTTATTAAATAACAACCCGATGAATATGCCTGTATAATTCTCTCAGGTCGTTTGTATTTTGATAAATAGTCATGGAGTGCTTTTGAGCAGCCATCCCATGCATAATAATCATCTAAAATTATTAACCCCCCGGGAATTACCTTTGGAAACAGATGCTCCAGGCAAACCATAGTTGAGTCATACCAGTCGCCATCAAGCCGCAGTACGGCTATGGGTTCTTCGTTTTTAAACTGTGGTACTGTATCATCAAACCACCCTTTTATAAAGCTGGTTTTATCCTGCACATTGGCCAGTGTCATGGCTTTTTGCGCCCACTCCATTTCGGCCTTGCAATTATCATAATAAATAGCAGACTCCTTGTCGGCCTGCCAGGCAATGGCAGTTTCTCCATCAATTTCTTTTGCATCGGGCAAACCTTCAAAACTGTCGAACAGGTAATAATTTCTTTTATTGCCCAGTACTTCTGCTATACCTGCAATCATTCCTCCTCGCCAAACACCACATTCAATTACACTGCCGTTAACATCTTTAAATTTCGATACCAGTTTTAAACAATCAATATAATCTCTGCGGGTTACCATAGAGAATTCTGAATATTTTTTATGAACAGGCCCGTATA
>JAOAUI010000443.1 GCA_030157685.1 Ferruginibacter sp.
ATCAACAGGTTCTTTTTTATGTAGTGCAATCATTTTATCCAGTGCAGTTTTGGGCTCAACTGTTAATGCATAGCAGGATATGTGTGGAATATTTTTTTCAATAACAAGTTCTACATTTCTTTTCCATTCATCGTCACTCAAAACGGGCGAGCCATAGATCAGGTCAACAGAAAAATTTGTAAAACCTGCTTCTTTAATCAGATCAATGCAAGCAATTGATTCTGCCGCTGTATGTGCCCTGTTCATCCATTTTAATTCTTCTTCCAAAAAACTTTGTATGCCAACGCTTAGCCTGTTAATACCAAGGTTTAGCCAGTCTTTCAATTTAGTCTGTGTAATATCATCCGGATTTGCCTCCAGGGTTATTTCAATATCATCAGTAAAAGCAAAACGTTTCTGAAAGGCTTCAAAAATTATTTTTAATTCATCAATGTTTAAAATGCTTGGGGTGCCTCCGCCAAAATAAAGCGTAGAAATTATCTCTGCATCCAAATTCGCTTTAATCTCCGCTTCACCCTTCTCCTTCAGGAGAAGGGATGGGGATGAGACTATCTCTTTCACAATTGCCTCCACCATTTTTTCTTTTTGACCCAGCGAAGTCGAAAAATGAAAATTGCAGTAATGGCAGGCCTGTTTGCAAAAAGGGATATGAATATAAATGCCCGCCAAAGATTTTTGTTTTAGTCCCGGTAAGTATCGGGATATTATTTTAGATTTGATTATTAATGACGCCTGTTAAATTAATATGCTGTAAAATTCTGTTTCCTGTACTGTTTTGTATGGGCTTTTTACTCACCGCATCAAAAAGCACTGCACAAGGCAACAAAAATCTTCCTTATCAATTAAACATTCAGTTTGTAGACAAAGATAACTCCTTTAATGCGGAGCCTTTAAAATTGCAAAAAGCATTTGCAGGCAAAGCATTGTGCAATGCTTACATACAGGGGTTAACTTCTTTGCTGAGTTCAAAAGGTTATCCAACTGCTTCGGTTGACAGTATTTTTGAAAATGAAAATGCCACAACCATTCATTTGTTTTTGGGTAAACAATACCAATGGATAAAATTGAAACCAGACGGTATTGAAAAAGCCGCCATGGACGACAGCCGCTTTAGAGAAAAAGACTACGAAGGCAAACTGCTTAACATTCAGCAACTGCTGGCTTTGCAGGAAAAGATCTTGATTTATTACGAAAAGAACGGCTATCCATTTGCAGAAATATTTTTAGACAGCATCAGGCTTGATGATAATAAAATGGATGCTTTACTACGGGCTAAAAAGGGCCCTTTGTATCATGTTGACAGTATCCGGGTTTTAGGTAAGGCAAAAATCTCAAAGAATTTTTTGCGGCATTATTTGGGAATACCCAATGGCAGCCTCTACAATAAAGAAAAACTGGATCTGGTAAGTAAACGTTTGCTTGAGCTTCCTTATTTACAGGAAATACAGCCAGCCGATGTTACCATGCTGGGCAGTGGATCCATCCTTAATTTGTACCTGGCACCTAAAAGAAGCAGCCAGGCTAATTTCTTAATTGGTTTTTTACCCAGCGCCAGCCAGTCGGGCAAGTTGCAGCTCACAGCCGATGTAAATCTTGACCTGAAAAATGCATTAAGCAATGGCGAAACCATTTTACTGAAATGGCAACAGTTGCAACCCAAGTCTCCGAGGTTGAACCTTGGCTTTCAGCAACCGTATATTTTCAATTCCAATTTTGGTTTCGACTTTGCTTTTGATCTTTTTAAAAAAGACTCTACTTTTTTACAGATAAATGCATTGCTAGGTTTGCAATATCTTCTATCAACACATCAGGCGGGCAAAATATTTGTGCAATGGCAAAACAGTTTTTTGCTGGGTACCGGTGTAGATACCAACCTGGTAAAACTCACCAAAAAACTACCTCCCAATATTGATGTTACTGCTGTAAATGTTGGACTGGAATATGAATGGAATAAAACCGATTACAAACTTAATCCCCGCAGCGGAAACGAAATAAAACTTACCGGCGCAGTAGGTATTAAAAACATAAAAAGGAATAACGAGATACTGAATTTAAAAGACCCGAATTTTAATTATGCCGGTTTATACGATTCGGTAAAAGCACGTTCTTACCAGTTCAGGGTGAAATTGAGTGCTGCACATTTTTTTCCGGTTGGTAAACAGGCTACTGTAAAAACTGCTATCAACGGTGGTTTGTTCATCAGCCCAAGCACTTTCCGCAACGAGCTTTTTCAGATTGGGGGTTACAAACTGTTGAGGGGTTTTAACGAAGAAAGTATTTATGCAACCCAATATGCTGTACTTACTGCAGAATACCGGTACCGGCTTAAACTGAACTCTTATATGTTTGGCTTTGTTGATGGCGGTTGGGTTAAAAACAAATACCAAACCGTTGATCTGAATAATAATTTTATTGGTGCCGGGCTGGGCCTTGCTTTTGAAACCAGGTTTGGCTTATTGAATATCAGTTATGCAGCCGGCAAACGAAACGATGTAAAGTTAAATCTGCGTGAAGCATCCAAAATACATTTTGGATATGTCAATTACTTTTAAAACTGTCATCCCCAGCATCTATTTTTGCAGTAAAATTATTTAGTTAGTGAAGCCGATTTTTTTCTTTGGGTTGTTTATATTCATTTTCTCTGCCTCGCTATGTGCTCAAAATGCCGATACGGCCATTTATCCAAAGGACTCATTAAAAGTCTTGCCTATTGCCGATTCGACCGGGTCGGTAAAAAAAACTGATTCAGCTAAAGCGGTTATTGCCGACAAAAAAATCTTTGTACTTAAGAACAAGTTGCTGAACATTGATGCTGAGCCGGTTTCACTGGGAGTGGAACTGAGAAAGTTTAAATCAATAGACACTTTTTTTTACCTGATTGCGGGCATGGTATTACTTCTGGCAAGTTTAAAGTATTTCTACAGCCGTTATTTTACTAATCTGTTCAGGGTGTTTTTTAATACATCTCTCCGGCAAAGCCAGATTACCGATCAGCTTTTACAGGCAAAACTGCCATCCTTTCTTTTTAATATCTTTTTTGTAATCAGTGCTGGTATTTATGCCTACGTTCTTTTGTCTCACTATCATTTAACTGATGGCGGTAATGAATGGGTATTTGTTTTTTCTTCTATTGCATTGATGGGATTGATTTATTTCATAAAATACTGCACATTACAATTTACAGGCTGGATCACTGGTCTGAATGAAGCGGTTGATATTTATGTTTTTGTAATTTTCCTGATAAACAAGATCATTGGTATTTTCCTGGTCCCTTTCATCATCATCCTTTCTTTTTCAGAACTGCAAATTGTTAAGATTGCAGCCCTGGTTTCTTTGATGATCATCGGCATTTTCCTTTTACTGCGCTTTTTCCGATCCTATGGACTTGTTCAAGCACAGTTAAAAATCAGCAAATTCCACTTTTTTTTATATATAGCTGGCCTGGAAATATTGCCCCTATTGTTGATTTACAAGGGTTTAATGGTTTATTTAACTAAAAATCCATAATTTTGCATACCACGCAGCAACGATTATGGTTAAAAATGGTTCAACACACACTGTAACCTCTGGGAAAGCAGTAAAAAAAGTACTCATTACCCAACCTAAGCCGGATGGCGACAAGTCACCCTATTTTGATTTGGCCAAAAAGTATAATCTGAATCTTGACTTTCACCCCTTTATTGTAGTTGATGGCATACAGGCCAAAGAGTTTCGTAAGCAAAAGATAGATATTGCCAGTTTTTCAGCAGTAGTTTTCACCAGCCGCAACGCTATTGATCATTTCTTTCGTATTTGCGATGAAATGAAAGTGAATGTATCGCAGGAAACCAAGTATTTCTGCATTACAGAAGCTGTTGCCCTATACCTTCAAAAATTTATTTTATACCGCAAACGCAAGGTTTTTTACAGTGCAGATGGGACCAATAAGTGCCTGTTTGATGTTATTAACAAACATAAGGATAATGAGAAATTCCTTTATCCCTGCTCCGAATCGTTTGATAGTGAAATAACCAACTGGCTTAAAATGCACAATTGTGAATATGCCACGCCTGTATTGTATAAGATCATCAGCAACGATATCAAAGAGGTTATTTCGCGAAATTATGACCTGATATGTTTTTTTACGCCCGGCGGAGTAAAAAGCCTGATGGAAAACTTCCCTAAGTTTAAGCAAAATGGTACCACTATAGGCGCATTTGGTACCAATACCTTTAAGGCAGCAGAAGAAGCAGGCCTTGTTTTAGAAATAAAAGCACCCCAGCCACAAGCCCCCAGTATGGTAAGTGCATTAGAAATTTATCTATCTTCCTTCAAAAAGAAATAGTTGTTAACAGCCGTTTAATTGAAACTGCATTACAGCACAGGTACTTTTGTAACTGCATAAATGCTTTTTAGGTTTTCTTTAACAGTTTAAATAAAAATCTGATAAGCGTAGTTTTGAAACCTGTAAGATTAATTATCTGCGCTATTTAAAAAATGCTGTCATCAACAAAAAGGCTGCAAAATGGGATTTTTAAGTGTAGCGAATTAAAGTTCCTGGTTTTAAAACGCATTGTATTTAGATGTGCTAAACAATAGGTATAAATATTTTAAAAAAGGGGAAACCAATAGTACATTGAATATCAAATTCAGTAAATACCGATTTAAGGCAGCAACATTATTGCGTGTGTTTAATACTTTTTTAATTGTAATTACTTATGTAACCCTTTACCACACTGTATTATAATAGCTTCAATTTTGTTTTTTATTTTACGATGTTTCAATTCTTTTTAAAATCGAAACTTAACTTATTAATTCATTTACCAGTAATAAACAGTTTTGTAAATGTTAAAAACTATATTTAAGAAATCAATATTTTTTTTGCCGGTAAATAAAAACGGGCGAAATTACGCTTCCAATTATCCATGTTATTAAAATCATTCTTTACCTGCCCAGAATGCCCCTTAACCAGTTGCAGCTATTATTGAAATTTGGTATAAGTTTTGAACTTGTAAACACAATATTTGCGTTTTTCTGTCGTTTACAATTTTCAGGGCTAATTTTATCTAAAAAATAATTATTGAATCAATCATAAAAATGATGATAAATCAAAATAATCATTACATTTGCCCAATACCCTCAAAGTTAAAAACAATGAAGTACAGGCTGTTTTATTTAGTAGCTTTTATAGCTATCACAACGTTATCTACCAGTTGTAAAAAATCAGGTAGTAAATCAGGTAGTGGTGGATACGCCGTTGATAAGGGCCAGCTCATTGGGGTTGCTCCAGGTTCAAAATGGAGTTTACCAAAGCCTCCCGGAATGGTTTATATCCCACCAGGAACATTTCATATGGGCTCAAGTGACGAGGATTTGAGCTATGCACTTACTGCCAGAAACAAATCTGTTTCAATAAATGGCTTTTGGATGGATGCTACCGAAATTACCAATAACGAATACAGGCAGTTTACCAATTGGGTAAGAGACTCAATTGCTGCTAAACTGATGGGCTATATTAAAGCTGGTAATGATGGTAATGAATACATTGACTGGAAAAAAGCAAATGCCATCAAATGGGGTGATAAAGCAACTATGGAAAAGGTAGATGCTATCATCGTTACTCCGGATAACCGCTTATTTGGCAAAAAAGAACTGGATGCCAATAAAATTGTATATCAATCAGAAATTTTTGATTACAAGGCAGCTGCCCAAAACAGAGATGTCTCAATTCCCCGTTCTAAATTCATTATTAAAAAAGCGATACCTGTTTACCCCGATTCTTTATGCTGGGTAAGAGACTTTGCTTATTCGTATAACGAACCAATGGCTAAGAAGTACTTTAGCCACCCTGCATTTGGTAACTATCCTGTTGTAGGTGTTAGCTGGAAACAGGCTACTGCCTTCTGTGAATGGAGAACCCATTACCTGAATGCATATCTTGAATCTAAGAAGAAAACAGCCGAGTCTGATTTCAGGTTACCAACCGAAGCAGAATGGGAATATGCAGCAAGAGGCGGACGTTCGCAGGCTGATTATCCATGGGGAGGTTATTACCTGAGAAATAAAAAAGGGTGCCTGCTGGCTAACTTTAAACCAGGTCGTGGTAATTATCCCGAAGACGGAGGATTTTACACCGTACGGGCTGATGCTTACTGGCCTAATGATTTTGGCTTGTATAACATGTCTGGTAATGTTGCAGAATGGACCTCATCTTTATATTATGAAGGAGCTTATAATTTCCAGCATGATATGAATCCTGATATCAGGTACGATGCTAAAGAAACTGACAAACCACGTGATAAGCGTAAAGTATTACGTGGCGGCAGCTGGAAAGATGTTGGTTATTTCTTAAGAACAGGGTCACGTTCTTATGAATACCAGGATACAACTAAATCTTATATCGGTTTCCGTTGTGTAGTTGATTTACCACCAGGCCAGAAAAAGGGCAAGAAAAAATAACACATTATTCCAAAATTTCTAATCTAATTTATTGAAAGTACCTGGCATGAGAAAAACTCATGGGTACTTTTGATTTATACACTAAACTTTAAATAAACCACCAATTAAAACTCTAAATTTTTAAACCATGGCTCACAACAAAAGAACCTTTTTAACTTTAATTGATGTTTTGGTAAGTGCCGGCGCTGCAGTAATTATCTTCGCCGCATGGGCAAAACTTACGCACCAGTCATATGCTGATATGATGTTAACCATTGGAATGTGGACGGAAACCGCCATCTTTCTTGTGTATGCCATAATTGAGTGGGTTAAACCAAAGCATCATGAAGAAGATGATGAACCAGCCGATGTTGTTGGAAATCCATCATTGGATTCAATGGATAAAATGTTACAAACTGCAGATATTACACCTACCAACTTAAAAAAATTAGGCGAAGGTTTTCAAAAACTGCAAACTACTGTAGGTAATATGCATGAAATTGGTGATGTAGTTAAAAATACAGGCGATTTCAGCAACAAAACGAAAGAAGCAACAGCAGCTTTAGGTAGTATGTCAACAGCTTTTGCAAGCAGTGCTGCCACAATGAGTAGTTTCAGCAATGCAGCCGACAGTGCTAAAGGATTTCACGAGCAGGTTCAGGTATTAACTAAAAACCTGGGTTCTTTAAATACAATTTACGAATTGGAATTAAAGGAAAGTAACAACCATTTGAAATCTCTGAATACATTCTATGGTAAGCTGGCCGAAGCCAGTCAGACAATGATGGGTACTGTTGAAGATGCCGGAAAAGCAAAAGATCAAATCAGTATTTTAGCTAATAACCTGGGTAAATTAAACTCAGTTTATGGCAATATGCTGAGTGCTATGCAGGGAGGTGCCCGTTAATTAATAAAAGAATTAACAAAATGACCCTTTGAGTTTTTAACAGGCTCATACAAAAGAGAAAACCAATTTTAACTTAACAATTGTAAATCTAAAATATTATGGCTTTACCTAGAGAGCCCCGGCAAAAGATGATCAACATTATGTATTTGGTGTTGACAGCTATCCTGGCGCTGAACGTTTCTGCCGAGATATTAGAAGCTTTTAAAACGGTAGATAAAAGTTTAATTAATTCAACTAATAGTATTACCAAATCAAATGATGTTCTGTATAAATCATTGTCTGATAAACTAAATGATCCTCAATCAGCTGAAAAAGCTAAAATCTGGCAGCCAAAAGCGGTTCAGGCGCAGGAACTTTCAGCTAAAATGGCTACATACATCGACAACCTTAAACAGGAACTGAAAAAAGAAGCAGACCTTTCAATGAAAGATGTAGATGGAAAACAGGTTGAAGATTTTAAAGAAGATAACCTGGATGCTTCTACCCGTTTATTTGAAACCAATGCAAAGGGGAAAGAATTTGAGCAGAAACTCAAAGAATATAAAACAGCTATGTTAGCTATTGACCCCGCAATTGCAAAAGAATTTGAATCAAATTTCCCTGTTACAACAGATGTGCCTGCCGGACAGGAAGGTAAAGTAAAAGATTTCACTTCTACTTACTTTCATATGACACCAACTGTGGCAGCGTTAACAATCTTAAGTAAATTTCAGAACAACGTAAAAAACGCAGAAAATCAGATTGTAACTTATTGCCATAACCAGATTGGTGCGGTAAAAGTTATTTATGATAAATTTCAACCTATTGCTGCAGGTAGTTCAACCTACCTTATGCCAGGTGAGGAATTGGTTGTTACGGCTGGTGTAGGTGCATTTAACTCTGCAGCCAAACCAACTATCAGTATCAACGGAGCCGCTTCGCCGTTAAATGAAAATGGTGTAGCCGAAAGAAAATTTAATGTTTCAGGAAGTGGTAGCCAAAAAGTTCACGTTTCTATCACTTATACAAAGCCCGATGGAACACCTGACAGGCTTGAAAAAGATATTGAGTACACGGTAGGTACACCGGGTGGAGCTGCTGTGATGCTTGATAAAATGAATGTATTTTATATTGGTGTTGACAATCCTGTTACCATCGGTTCACCTACAGGTTGGGACAAAACTAACGTTACTATGAGTGGCGGAACTATCAGCGGTACAGGATCAAAACGTACTGTTAGAGTAACTGCAATTGGCCCTGCAAGTATTACGGTAACCGCAGATGGTAAACCAAGTACTTTTCCTTTCCGTATCAAACGTATTCCTGATCCGATAATTAAAGTTGGACCAAGTTCAGGAGGTAGATTGCAAGCTGTAATATTCAGAAGCCAGCAATTTGTACGTGCTGATTTGGAGAACTTTGATTTTGAAGCAAAATTTAGGGTAACCGGAGGAACAATTTATTTCAGTAACCCAGGCGACAGAAGTGTTAAGCAGGTGTCTTTAACAAGCGGAAGTCTTGGTGCAGCAGCTGCTTATATGAATGCACTGGTGCCAGGTTCAACAGTTATTTTTGATAATATCCGTGTAGTAGGACCAGACGGACAACCAAGAACAATTCAAAATCCTCCGGGATTCTCATTATTCTAAGCGTTTAAATATAGAAACTATGAAAAAGAGGTATTTTAAGTATTTTTTGCTGGCA
>JAOAUI010000444.1 GCA_030157685.1 Ferruginibacter sp.
TATTAAAAGATGGATTCACATGTTGCATTTCGGTGGCAAAATAAGATATTTTTGCTGACTTTATGGACAGTACTGCTACAACCCCGGATTTAAAAGTTAAGGTAACTTATAAACAGATACTAACTATTGCGTTACCCATTACGCTTGCAATACTTATTCCGCAGATCAATATGCTAACCAACAGCATATTCCTGGGAGATTTAAGTACCGAGGCTTTGGGCAATGCCGGCATCACCGGTGTATTCTATTTAATTTTTGCAGTGGCCGGCCATGGATTAAACAATGCATTGCAGGCTGTGTTTTCACGTTATGCAGGCAGCGATAACCCCAAAGCATTCAAAACCATACTGGCACAAGGCATCCGCATATCATTGCAGTTTGCAGTGGCCGGCATTTTAATAACCTGGTTTATTGCGCCATTAATATTGCAACAGGTTGCCGATCCAACGGCTTATCCACAGGAGATCAGTTTTTTAAAGATCCGCATCATGGGGCTTCCCTTTTTGTTCCTGTTCCAGATGGGGAATGCATTTTTGGTAGCATCGCTCAACAGCCGTTATTTAATGATTGGTTTTATCTGCGAAGCCGGTTTAAATATCCTGCTCGATTATTTGCTCATCAAAGGCCGCCATGGTTTTCCGGCAATGGGTTTTAATGGAGCCGCTATTGCATCGGTTATTTCAGAAGTTGTAGGCATGATGGTAGTGCTTATCGTTTTATACCGCACCGGTTTAAAAAAGCAATACGGGCTGCTAAAAACTTTTGTGTACAACAAGATCATCACCAAAGAAATTTTAAAAATATCTGCGCCGCTTATGTTGCAGTATGTTATCAGTGTAACAACCTGGCTGGTATTTTTTCTTTTAATAGAAGGCTTGCACGATGAAACCGCCAAAGCCATCAGTAATACCATGCGTAATGTATTTGGCCTCACCGGTGTTTTTGTATGGGCATTTGCCAGCACCACTAACGTAATGGTAAGTAATTTAATGGGCCAAAAGCGTGAGGACAAAGTGCTTGAAGCCATTACCAAAACCATGCTGCTGAGCATTGGTTTTTGTTTAGCCATGTGCCTGCTGGTAAATGTTTTTCCTTCGGTATTTTTTGGTTTATTTGGACAGGGAGAAGAATTTGTAAAAAAAGGAATACCTGTTTTACGTTTAGTAAGTATCGGGCTGATGTTTATGAGCATTGCCAATATCTGGCTTAATGGAGTAACAGGTACAGCCAAAACCAGGGTTAACCTGATGATAGAAATTGTAGCAATTTCGGTTTACCTTATTTATAGCTGGTATTTTGTAAAAGTAAATTACATCTCACTCGCCATGGCCTGGAGCAACGAAGTGGTTTACTGGTTCACCATCTTTATCATGTCATTTATTTATTTAAGAAGTGGGAAGTGGAAGACGAAGTAGTTATTTTTTCTTCTTCTTAGTCTTCTCTCTTTCCAGGTTTTCCTTAATCCTGAACTTTACAATACGGTTTATCAAAGCCAATGGCAATGGCTGATTGTGCAGAAATTGAACAGATCCTTTTCCTTCTTTATACACAGCAAGTTCTTTTTTAAATGCATCATGCCCGGTTGGTGTGGCATAAAAGCCGATATGATTTTTATAGCCGGCAAAATAAACCAGCACACCATGGTATTTGTATGCAGGCATCTGGTAGCTGATGAGTTCTTCCGCATCTGGTGCTGCTTTTTTAATGGCTTGCCGTAACTGTTGAAGCCGTTCCTGAATTGCAGGTTCAAAAAAAGTTATATACTCATCTACAGTTTTAGCAACGGTTGCTTTTGCTTTCATATACAGTGATTTACTGTTTACTTTTTCCAAAATTAAGCAACCAGTGGTTGCCATATTTGTCTGTAAGATCACCAAAGGTTGCGCCCCAAAAACTTTCTTCCAACGCATGGTCTCTATTGCCGCCTGCCGAAAGTTTTTGGTAAAGACTTTGTATCTCTTCTTCGCTGCTGCAATTAATGGCAAGCGAAATGCTATTGCCTTTAATGAGCCCTCTCTCTCCTACCATATCTGAGCCCATCAGTACCAGGCTGTCTTTAATAAGCGTGGCATGTAAAATACACTCCTTCATTTGTGGCGGCATTTTTTCTGCCAGCTGCGATTCGCCAATCGTTTGTAAGGTTAGTTCGCCGCCCAGGCAATCTTTATAAAAATTCATGGCTTCACGGCAGTTGCCGCTAAAAGTTAAGTAAGAATTTATCTGTGTCATTATGCCTGTATCAGTTTTTCAATGTCAAACTTTTTCATTTGCATAAATGCCTGCATAACCCTGGGTGCTTTTTCCGGATCGCTCATGAGCTTGCCCAGAATGGCCGGCACAATCTGCCATGATATTCCAAACTGATCCTTTAGCCAGCCACACTGGCTTTCCTGCCCGCCTTCGGTTAGTTTGTTCCAGTAATAATCTATCTCTTGCTGGTTTTGGCAATCTACCACAAAGGATACGGCTTCGTTAAAGGTAAAAGCATGTTCTCCGGGGCCATCCATGGCAATGAGGTTGTATTGGTTCAGTTTACATTCAGAGAACAACACTTTACCTGCAAAAGGAGTTTCGTTTGGATAAAGCTGCAGCACATCAATGCTGGAATTATCAAATACCGATGTATAAAATTTTATAGCAGCTTCAGCTTTACCAAATTTTTCTCCGGTAAATAAAAGCGATGGCGATATTTTTTCTTCGTCACCCAGCATGATCTGCCAGGTGAGGCCAAACTTATCTTTTATCCAGCCATAACATTCGCTCCAGTCGTATTTGCCAAGTGGCATTAATGGTGAGCCACCTTCGGCAAGGCGGTTGTATATTTCAGTGGTTTGTTTTGCTGTTTTGCAGTTTACAAAAATGGATATGGAAGGATTTATTTTAAACATAGGCCCGCCATTAAGGCCCATGAATTTTTTGCCCCAGAGTTCAAAGTTTACAACCATGGGCGTATCTGCAGTAATTTTTGAACTTGAAAATATATCACAATAAAATGTTGCTGCTTCTTTTGCATTGCCATCAAACCAAATGCAGGGATGAATTGTGTTGTTCATGGTTATTTATTTAAATGTTAACTGTTTAATTAATACTGCTGTTATACAAAAAACTGTCAGCTTGATCTTTTTTCTCAGCTTCGCTGCGAAAAAAGGCTTGCCACAAAGGCTCAAAGTCACGAAGTAGAAAAATGCTACGCATTTTCCTTAGTGCCTTTGGGTCTTTGTGGCTAAATTCAATTTTTGTAAAAAATTGTTCCCTAAATTTTTAAAATCAATTTGCTTCAGTATATTTTTTAAAACTATCCAGGATCGCCTGCCAGCCTGCTCTTTGCATTTCAACGGGGTTTTCATCTTCTGCTTCAAAAGTTTCTATAATTTTTGTTGTATTGCCATCGCTGCTGAAAATAATACTCGCTTTTCTTCCATCACCCATGGTATAAACAATCAGCTCATTCATTTTCACATCATCATATATACCCCAAAAATCAAAGCCAAAGCTGCCATCTTTTGCTTCCATTCTTGTTGAAAACTTACCACCTGTCTGTAAATCATTTTCTGCATGTGGTGCATGCCAGTCGGGAGATGCAAAACACCATTGGGTAATATGCTCGGGCTTGATCCAGTATGCCCAAACTTTTGCAACGGGTGCATGTATGTTGGCTTCAACTGTTACTGCTATTTTAGCTTCTGCCAGTTTTTTAATATTTTCTATCGCAACCGGAAAAGTTTTGGTAAAATAATCCATAAAACTTTCCACCGCATCCATCTCAATGGTTAGTTCGGTTGTACCATCGGTTTCTTTAAGTGTGTATTCTTCCATGCTGCCGCTCCAGCTTTGGGTTTTCTCATCCAGTGGCAGTTCTATATTATCCTTTACTTCGCCAATATGTTTAAAAGACATGAATTCGTTAGGGATTTTTTTAGCAATGGTACTGTACATGCCACTACCCTTACTATCAAGGAACAAAATCTTACTTCCTTCATTCCAGTCGCTTACGGCATAAGAGCCCTGCGTAAAAGCACTTGTCCAGGCTTTGTAGGTTTCATCATTCCACAAAACAGCCCACACTTTTTCTTTGGTGGCTTTTATGGTTGTTGAAAAACTTATTTTTTTCAATGATGGTGTGTTTGTTTCTGTTTGCATATTTTTTGGTTTATACTTTTTAAATGATAGCAGAACAAACATACAGCCATATTTGGAATTTGACAGATGGTAAAAACGACATTCTGAAGGGTTGATTGCGACAGTCTCTTTTAGTATGTTTGTTGTATGAAAAATGTATCTATTCTTGTTCCGGAAACTGCTGTAATTGAAGCAGTGGCCGATCCACATTATATGTTTAAAGCCGTAAACCAGTTTTTACTGGCAATGGGCAAAGAGCCCTTGTTTAATGTGCAACTGGTTGCCATTAATAAAGAAGTAAAACTGGAGAACAGTTTGTTTACCGTACATATTGATAAGCAGTTGAAAGATGTGAAGCAAACTGATCTTGTTTTAATTCCTGCACTAAGCGGCGATATGAAAACAGCACTGGAAATGAACAAAGAGCTGATTCCCTGGATTGTGAAGCAGTATAATCAGGGCGCAGAAGTAGCATCGCTCTGCATTGGTGCCTTCTTATTGGCCTCAACCGGATTATTGAATGGAAAGAAATGTTCTACTCACTGGAACTCGGCCAATGAGTTCAGGCAAATGTTTCCGCAGGTAGAACTGGTTGACGGAAGTATTATCACCGGAGAGAACGGCATCTACTCCAGCGGCGGCGCAAACTCTTACTGGAACCTGCTTTTATACCTGGTAGAAAAATACACCGACCGGGATACAGCCATACTTGCCTCCAAATATTTTGCTGTGGATATTGACCGGGAAAGCCAATCGGCTTTTATGCTTTTTCAGGGACAAAAGAACCATGAGGATGCAACCATTTTACAGGCGCAGGAATTTATTGAAACAAATTATGCCGATAAGATTTCGGTTGATATGCTGGCCGGTAAATTTGCCATTGGCCGCCGAAGTTTTGAACGCCGCTTTAAAAAAGCCACCGGTAATACGGTGGTTGAATATCTGCAACGGGTAAAGATAGAAGCCGCCAAACGCAGTTTTGAAAGCAGCCGTAAAAATATCAATGAAGTAATGTTTGATGTGGGTTATACCGATACAAAAGCATTTAGAACCGTATTTAAAAAAATTACCGGCTTAACGCCGATAGAATACAGGAATAAGTATAATAAGCAGGTGGTATAACCGGAAACTATCTCCGGTATTATAAGTTATAACTTGTTGCCAGCTCTTTTAAATCGAGGAGATTGGTAACTTTTAGTTTTTCAAAAGCCCTTGCCTTGTGTGTGCCAACTGTTGAAGGCTGCAGATTTAAAGATTTGGATATATCGCTTAAACTCTGTCCTGATAACAGTAATGAAATAATTTCAAATTCCCTTAATGAAAGGTTGTCGAAAGGATTGGCAGATTTGCCGGTAGATAAACCTTCAGCCAGTGTTTCGGCCAGCGCTTCGCTGATATATTTGCGGTTACTTAAAACAAGGTTAATGGCTTTTGTAATCTCATCCAGCTGCGAATCTTTCGATAAAAAACCCTTTGCACCGGCCTTCAAAAACCGCTTGGCGTAAATGTTTTCCGAGCTCATAGAAAAGATGAGCACTTTTGCTGCCGGGTATTTTGTGTGTACATATTCCATCAGCCCAAGCATATCATTGTTTGGGATCTGCACATCCATCATAATAAGGTCGTATTCATTCTTCTTCAATATTTCAATAACTGCATCGGCATCGCTGGCTTCATCAACTTCGCAGGGAATGTACATTGTTGATAGCAATCCGGTGATACCCGATCGTACTACTTTATGGTCATCTACCAGCAGGAATTTTTTCATGGGAGTTAAATTTGGGTTAATTAAATATAGTCAATTTTCTACATAGTAATAAATATTTGACTGGTATTGGAAGAAAATAGTTTAGTCAGATTTATTATCTGATATCGGATTGATACCTTTAAAATGCACGCTTTGCTTATGCAGAGATCTATAAGTGGAAAATCCAGTTTACAGTGTTTTATTGTTAATTATTCATCAGCTCTTATTTTTTTCATTCGTAGCCTCAACCCCATATCGTATTGCTGCTTCAAGTATTTCAATATTTATATCTTTCATTGTTTTGAACTTAATGCAATACCCGGTAACTGTTGCCTTGCCTATTTTTTTTCCATAGGTTTGCGGCAGGTATGTTTTATCATTAATACCCATGATATAGACTGAGATGCCGGTTGTGTTTGCACTTAAACCTATCTGATAAAACTCCCTGGTTGTTCCCCGTCCGCCCTGGCCGTCCGGGCGGGCATCAGCATATTTTATGGTGTATAATCCATAACCTATATTAGGATTGGAAACAGTTTTACCTGTATCGTCTTTGCCATCCAGGAACCATAATTTACATTTCGGCATTACCTGCAGAATGATGCTGTGCAAGGCTGTCATCTCACTGTGTTTTGGTTCAGGCTGGTTGGCAATATAGTCTATGATTTGTTTTTCTATTTTCATTTTTATTCCAATTCTTTGAAGTAAAACCTGCCTGTTTACCGGCAGGTTTGTAAATATTTTGTAATCCTATCATTTTTGTGACAAAGTTGCCAGCAGGCTTTCCAGGCTTTTCAATGTCATCATAAATCCTTCTTTGAAGCCCATTTCAATCATCCGCTCCATGCGTTCCAGCGATTCGTTATAAATTGTAACACGCACTATCGTCTTTCCACTTTCTTCGCTGAAATTCAGGTCCCATTCTGAACCGGGTAATTCAGGGTTTTCATTTTCATCTGCAAAAGAATTCAAAAATTTAAAATTGGTTTTCGGGCTGATGGAACTGTATTGCTGAACAGACCAGCGCTCCTGCCCTTCGGGGCTTACCATGGCATAAAATCTCCGTCCGCCCGGTTCAAAATTCATCAGTTTTGTTTTAGAGGAAAAAGGTTTGGGTGCCCACCATTGATCAAGAATTTCGGGTTTGGTAAAAGCATCCCATACCAGCGAAAGTTCAGCATCAAATTCCCTGTTTATGAATGCCGTTTTTTTTGATTTGTCCAGGGTAAATTCAAATAGTAAGTCGCTCATTTTTTTTGTTTTTTAATGGTTGATAATACTTTGTCAAGTTGATTGAAACGGGTTTCCCAGATCTTTCTGAACTGGTCAATCCATTTATCTATCTCTTTCATTTTGTCAATTTCAAGTGAGTAGTAAATTTCCCTGCCCTGCTGTTCCTGTTTTACCAGTTCGCACTCTGTAAGTATGCGCAGGTGTTTGGAAACAGATTGCCGGGTAGTGTGAAAATTGTCGGCAATGGCGTTTGGTGTCATAGCCTGCAATGCAATTAAGGTAATAATGGCCCGCCTGGTGGGGTCTGCTATTGCCTGAAAAATGTCCCGTCTCATGTTGTTTAAATTTTTACTTGTGCAGCTGATCGGTTGCAAATATATATGCAACTATTTGGTTTCGCAAATATTTTTGCAAATATTTTTTAAAAAAGGAAAATCGTGTGGGGAAATTTGCAGCCTGCCGGCGTTTTATTGAGCGCCGGTTTATTTAGAATTTTACATAATGAAGTGCAATTACACCACATGCAAAATTTTTAGAAGCTGCAAGTTCCAATTTAGTTGTACTGGTTATATCTTTAAACAGCGGCATGCCTTTGCCTAATATGATTGGATTAACAAAAAGCCAAAATTCGTCAATTAACCCTTCATTTAATAAAGATTGTGAAGCACCCGGACTTCCGAATATTAAAATATTCTTCCCCTCCTGCTGCTTTAATTTATTAATGTTATCGGTGAGTTGGCTGCCAATGACTTTGGTATTGTGAAGCCCGGTTTCATCCATAGTTTTAGATAATACAACTTTTGAAACTTTGTTGTACCAGTTTGAATGCTCTATATCATGCTTTGTTGCGTTTGGTTTTTCGCCCGCTTTTGGCCAATAGCTTTGCATCATTTCATAAGTTACCCGTCCGTAGAGGGCGGTGTCTGCCTGCTCTGTCATGGTTGCAACAAAATCAAACATGGCGTCATCAAATTTTATCCAATCCATTTCTCCGTTAGGCCCTGCAACAAAACCATCAAGTGATGTGTGCATAAAGAAAATTAAATTTCTCATTTAATATGTTTTATAATTAATAATTTTTGTACGTTAAAGTTTTTTGGGTATTGAAATATGCTTGCAGCAATAACACTGTTAGCGGTAGTACTATTGTTGTTGAAGTAAAATAGGATTGGGCGGTAATTTAAATTTGCCAATCTCAATGACCTCAGCACTTATCTTTGTTGCAGTTTCAATAAAAGTGAAATTATTAAACGAATGTTCGCCTTTTAAATAAATTGACTTCTCTTTTCTATCGATTAAATATTCCTCATTTAGTTTGAAATTCTCAAACCAATCAGCATTAATTCTAAGTGAATCAGAATTATAATAATGAATTTCTGAATTGTCTTTGTACTGTATTAGTAACCGATCACAAATAACATCTAACACAGTATCGGTTTTCGCTGAAAATAAAAATTTTTGAATTTTATCGCCGGTGACGCTGCAGTCATTCCAGAAAATTGTATCGTTATTACGTTTTTTTTGATACAATTTGTTATCTGTTTTAAGGTATAAGTCAAATTCAAGAAGTCCACCTTCATACTCATGGCGATAATTGCCTTCCTTAAAATACAGAATAGAACCATTCCCAAATAAGGGACTTAGCAGTTTATCCGGGTTAGGTATTTTATCAGCTTTGAAACTAAATTTATATGAGATTTTGCCCTCAAAGTATTTTTCAGTTTGTCCAACAGCATATAAACTGATAATTGTGATTAGAGTCAATAAAGAAATCCGTTTAGTCATGGAAATTTTTTAAGTATTATGGCTAACGCCCGAGGCCTTGTCAGTTTGGGAATTAATCAACTGTCCGCCCGGAACTGAAGCTAAATTTATAACTAAAAGCCGAAGTTTAGAA
>JAOAUI010000445.1 GCA_030157685.1 Ferruginibacter sp.
AAAGAAATGGGTATGAGTGATGCCGGTTATCCTTTGCACCTGGTGTTGGTTAGTAACGATGGAAAGTTTGATGCAGTACAATGGCACAAGCAAAACAAGGCTGTGATCCTTATTAATAATGGCATTCACCCCGGCGAGCCCGATGGTATTGATGCCAGCATGATGCTGGTGAGGGATATTGTTGCCAATAAAGTAAAGTTGCCCGATAATGTTGTTGTGGCTTTTATTCCGGTATATAATATTGGCGGATGTTTGAACCGCAATTCTTATTCAAGAGCCAATCAAAACGGGCCACTGGAATACGGCTTTAGGGGTAATGCCCAAAACCTTGACCTGAACCGTGACTTTACAAAGAATGACAGTAAGGAAGCAAAATCATTTGTTCAGATATTTCATTTGCTTGATCCGAATATTTTAATTGATAACCACGTTAGCGATGGCGCGGATTATCAACATGTAATGACATTGCTTACAACGCAGTATGATAAACTGGGTAGCAGTTTGGGCGGATGGCTGAAAAATAATTTTGAGCCGCAGCTGTACAAAGGCATGACAGAAAAGAATTGGGACATGACTCCTTATGTGAATTTTGAAACTGAAACTCCTGATAAAGGCATGGAAATGTTTTACGATCCCCCACGCTACTCATCTGGTTATGCTGCCCTGTTTCAAACAATTGGCTTTGTGCCTGAAACGCATATGCTGAAACCATATAAAGACAGGGTGCTCTCTACCTATGCACTTTCGTTGACTATGATTGAAAAAGCATCTTTGAATGCGACAACATTAATTGCAGAACGTAAAAAAGCAAGGGCCGAAGTTGCTAGCGCAAAATCTTTTCCATTTAAATGGACAGTTGATACCACTAAATTCTCCTTCATAACTTTTAAAGGATACGAACAGGGTTTTAAACCAAGTGATGCAACAGGACTAAACAGGATGTATTACGAAAGAAGCAAGCCATTTACCAAGCAGGTAAGGTTTTTCAATGTGTTTAATGCTTCTAATTTTATTGATGCTCCGGCAGCTTATATCATTCCGCAGGGATGGTATGGCGTAATTGATCTGCTGAAACTAAATAATGTGCAGATGCAGCAATTTAAAAATGATACTTTGATCAATGTGGAAGCTTACCACATTGATGATTATAAAGCTTTGCCAAGGCCTTATGAAAAGCATCACAAAAATTCAGCGGTTAAGGTTACGACTATGAATCAGAAAATACGGTTTTTAAAAGGCGATTATATAATCTGGCTGAACCAGGATGCTAACCGCTATTTGGTGGAAATGCTGGAACCAACCGGCGACGACAGCTTTTTTGCCTGGAACTTTTTTGATGGCATTTTGCAGCAAAAAGAAGGTTACAGCGATTACCGTTGGGATGATCTGGCGGCTGAAGTATTGAAAAAAGACCCTGCTTTAAAGGCCAAACTGGAGGAAAAGAAGAAGGCAGATGAGAAATTTGCAGCCAACGGATCGGCCCAACTGGACTTTATTTATAAAAATTCGCCATATTATGAGCCGGGGCATAACCGTTACCCGGTTTACAGGTTGAAGGCTAAATAAGCATCTAAAGTATTGATAATAAAGGAATAATCTACCAAATGGGTAAAGCTCAATAGCAGCAATACCGATGAACGGATTGCGACGCGACGATGATGCCACAGGGAACTGAAGCTGGTATCCCTAAAAAAATCGGAGCAGGTTAAAATAAACTTCAAATGATGCCCAAAAACGGGCTGAAACCCCTACCTTTGCTGCCCGTTAAGAAAAAACGGATTAACAACATTTTTTAAAACAAAATCAATCAGGGAAATGAACAACTACGAATTGATGGTGATTTTTACCCCTGTGCTTTCTGAAGAGGAATTTAAAGCCGCTCAGAAAAAATACGCCGACCTCGTTACAGAAAACGGAGGTGAGGTTTTGCACAGCAACCCTTGGGGACTAAAATCACTGGCCTACCCCATTGACAAAAAGACCACCGGTCTTTATTGGGTAATGGAGTACAAAGCGCCAACCAGCTTCAATGAAAAGTTGAAAATTCAACTTTTACGTGACGAATCAC
>JAOAUI010000446.1 GCA_030157685.1 Ferruginibacter sp.
CTCCTCCGTCGGCAATAATAATGCTTCCATTTATCCAGGCGGCTTCATCTTTGGCTAAAAGATACACCACATTTGCCACATCTTCGGGAGTTGTTATTCGTTTAAAGGGATTTCGGTTTAAAATATTCTCTTTCAGCACCTCATGACCGGGTATCTTTCTAAAAGCTTCTGTATCTGTAACGCCGGCCTGTATGCAATTAGCTCTTATTCCATGTGGTGCAAATTCCAGCGCAATATTTCTCGTAATGGCTTCCAATGCTGCTTTTGCTGCAGAAACTGCTGCGTAGCTTTTAAAGGCTTTTTTATTTCCTTCGCTGGTAAAGCTGATGACCCTGGCATCGGCAGCAAATAATTTTTTTTCAAAAAGCAGTTTGGTCCAGTCGTACAAACTGATGGCCATTGATTCTAAGGTAAGATGAAAATCGTCATTCTGCAAAACCGGTTTTTCATTATCAAGCATGGGCTTTAAATTCCCTTTTGCAATGCTGTGTATCAGCATCCTGATTTTTCCTGCTTCGCCCAATCTTTCCTGTATTGTCTCAATCATGGCTTCTCTTTTTTCGGCCGACATAGCATCTTTATTAAAAGATAACAACTGCACACCCATTGCTTTAATTTGTGCAAACTCCTGTTCAATGGCTGCTGTATCCAATCTACTGTTGCGGTGCACTATTATAATATTACAACCATGCAGCGCCAGTTTTTTTGCCGATGCCAATCCCAAACCTGCCGAGCCACCCAGAATCAATGCCCAGTAATTTTTATTATCAAATTCTTTTACCATTGTAATAAAATGCTTTGTGCCGAAAAGCCAGGCCCAAAACTAAGCATCAGGCCTTTATCTCCTTTGGCTATATTTTTTTCCAGGAATCTTTCCAGCACATAAAGTACGGTTACGCTGCTCATATTTCCATATTGTTTTAAAACTTCTCTTGTATCGTCAATATTTTTTCCCAATGAGCCAAAAAGTTCTTCAACCGTTTGCACAATTTTTCTGCCGCCGGGATGAAATATCAGGTGATTGATCTCCTGAATATTGGAATTATTTCTTTCTAAAAAAGGATGTACAATTTTTGGAAAATGTGCCGAGATGGTTTCCGGCACGGTTTCATCCAGTATCATACGCAGGCCGGTATTGGTGAGTTTAAAACCCATCATGTATTCGGCATCATAAAAATGATACATTTCTTGGGCAATTATTTCCGGCCCCTCATCTTCATCGCAGGATGAAAGCAATATGGCAGCAGCGCCATCGCCAAATATGGCAGCGCTTACAATATTGGCCATCGAAAAATCATCTAACTGAAAAGTGGCTGAAGGCGATTCCACCGCAATGACAGCCGCTTTTTTACCGGGGTTGGCTTTTAAAAAATTCCTGGCATAAATGATGCCGGATACACCGGCCGCACATCCCATTTCAGTAACCGGCAGCCGTACAATGTCCTGTTTCATTTTTAAACTGTTCACCAGGTATGCATCTACCGATGGTATCATAATGCCGGTGCAACTTACCGTGATGAGATAATCCAGTTCACTGGCTTTCCAGCCGACTTTGTCCAGCGCTTTTTGCAATGCCTGCTCAGCCAGCCTGGTACATTCACGAACATAGATATCATTCTTTTCTTCAAACGAAGTGCTTGTAAAAACCTCCTCAGGACTCATGATAGAATATCTTTCATCCACCCCGGCATTGCCAAAGATCTTGATCACTTTTCTTATAAAACGCTCATCCTGGCCGGCCAGCCATGTTTCTATGAACGGAATGATATCTGCTGTTTTACGTGAATAAAGGGGTAATTGCTTCGCTACTGTTTTTATTTTTACACTCATACTTTTTTTATTATCCATTGATACCTGAAAGCCCATCTCCAATTGATTGAACTGACTGTATTGTTTAATTTTTTACTGATATTGATTAATTCCTTTTTCTTAAACCCCCGTAAAACCGAAATAGCCCCGTCTTTTTTTACCATGGGGTTTTTTATAAAAAGGCTCATTACTTTAAACAGGAAATAAGCTACTGTACTCCTGTGCAGGTCGTTGATAACTACACCCATTCTTACTTTATTTACGATTGGGATCAACAGGCGTTTAATCTCCTGGTCTGTAAAATGATGAAGGAACAAGGTAGTAATAACGATATCAAACGATATATCAGAAAATTCAATTGACTGCACATCCATTTGAATATAGCTGATCTCGGGATAGTTTACCGATAATTTTTGTGCATAATTCACAGTATATTCATTGGCATCTATTCCGGTGAGTTTAAAAGTAAAATTATTTTTTCTGCCATATTCTGCCACTGCCCTCAGTATATCGCCACTGCCGCAACCCAAATCAACAATGGATATGGAATCTTTTTTCGGTGCAGCCTTTAATAACGTATGCAGGCCATTGATGGTTGCCTTGTTTCCACCAAGGCGTTTATTTATCAATACAAGTTGGTCCAGTGTATTCCGCAGCATGTCTCCTTCCATAGATAAATCATCCATGATCTCCTCTTCTGTGCTGCGGTATTTTGTACTTACAAACATGTTTAAATTTTCCTGGCCGGACAGATGGTTAACAATATCCTGAACAAAGGCACGCTCCGTAATCTGTACGAACCAATACCAGCCTGCTGCAAAATTGAATGCCATTCTTTTTCAGAAAACGATCTTTTAATAGCCAGCAAGCCATCTTCTTTTGCCAAATTGCTGATGGGTAATAAAAAACTGATGAATTTAAAAAGACGCATGGCAAGGCGGTTTCGTTTCAATTCACTAAAAATAAATGCTGTAGAAATGGCTGATGAATTATTTTTTAAAAAATCAACCAGTGCATCTTCGGTAAAATGATACATAAAATGACTGCTTATCAAAATATCGCAGGGCTGAATGCTGAATCCGGTACTCAGAATATCGGCCTGCAAAAAACTGATTTCACTAAATGCTTCACACTTTTTTTGTGCGTATGCTAAACTGTTGGCATTACCATCAATGCCTGTAATGGTACATTGAATTTTATGTTGCTGTAATGATTTTGCAACAGCCAATGCCAGGTCTCCGCCGCCGCATCCCAAATCAATAATACGAAGTGGACTTTCTTCTTTTTTATAAATACGATGTATTGCTGTAACAACCGACCGGTGATTGCCCAACCACCTGTTTACCCATTCCAGGCTTTGCAATGCTTTATGCAGTTGCCTGCCATGCAGGTTAAGATCATCCAACTTTTCCTTTTCTGAAGACCTTGCTATCATAAATTAGATACGTTTAAAACCTTTCCATGGGTTTGTCTGATGATGGCCGGTAAAACACCGGGTATATGCGTAAGCCCATACATCACTGCTCTGGCAAGGTTATCCTTTCCAAAAAATGATTGCAATATCCTGCCGGTGGCAATCCGTTTTTTAAATGCTGCATTCCACTGCTGTGCATAGGCAGTTTCCAGTTCATGTCGTGTTTTTATTTTTGCATTGAAATAATCAATGATCAGTTCCGAAGCTATCTTGGCACTGTGTATTGCCATGGCCATACCATTGCCACACAGCGGATGAATCATGCCTGCAGCATCTCCACACATCAGTATATGATCTTCCACGGTTGTTTTATTTGAAAAAGATATCTGGCTGATGGTTAAGGGTTTTTCAAAAACCGGAACAGCGTTTTCGAAAATAGTTTTTAAATGCGGGTTTTTATACAGCACTTCCTGCTGAAAGCTTTCGATGTTTTTATAGTGTTGAAAACTTTTATAATTGGAAATAAAGCAAATATTCAGGTTCCCGTTTTCTACCTGTGATACGCCACAGTAGCCGCCTGCAAAATTATGCAGCGCTACCAGGTCATCCGGAAAATCTCCTTTATAGTGTGCTTTTACAGCCACAAAAGGTGATTTGTTGTTTATAAATGTCCGCTCCAGTTTTACATCCAAATTGCTTCTTTTACCAAAAGCGCCAATCACCATTTTTGCAATCAGTTCATTTCCTTCTTTGGTAACAACCTTAAAAATATCATTTTCAAAAGATACATCTGAAACAGTATCCTGAATGACTGTACAATTATTTTCAATTGCTTTTTGTAAAAGAAAATGATCGAGTGTATAGCGGCTAACTCCAAAGCCACCCAGTGGAAGTGTGGTTTCAATTGTTTTTCCACGGGTGGTACTCAATAAAAAACGGTTTATCTTTTTTGCACCGGTAGCCAGCGGATCGGCACCAAGGTGCTGTAGATAAGGCAACACTTCATTAGAGATATACTCGCCACAGACTTTGTGCTTTGGGTATTCATTTTTTTCAATGAGTGTAACAGTCAATCCTGCTTTTGATAAATGAATGGCACTTACCAGGCCTGCAAGTCCACCGCCAATAATGATGATATCTGAAGATTGATTATTCAAAGCCGGGATTTATCGTTTTCTAGTAAACGGTTGTTACAAAGATAACGATGTTTAACCACGCATTATATCCTGCAGTGCTTTGTAACAGCCCAGGTCCAACTGTTAATCTTTTTCTAATAAGTGATGATGACAAGCGGCCTGTAACCAGCTAATACTTTGCATAATATAAATGGAATGATTCTTGACGTGCTAAACTGATGTCCCAGAATAAAAGGCCAAAAAAAATATTAGGAGTGGTAATTGGGTTTGCAAATAGTTTTAAAAACTTTAATTAAATTGTGTTCATGAAAAAAACAGTCTTTTTACTTACCGCATTCTTTATGTTTGCTTCGTGCATTACAGCACAAAGGATTTTATCGCCCATTGATGCAAGCAGTAAAGTGCATTTTGTTATCAAAAATTTTGGTATAAAAACCGGCGGCGATTTTAAAGGCCTGAAAGGCACTATAAAATTTTTGCCTGCCAATTTACCTGCCTGTGCCTTTGATGTTACGGTTGATGCAGCTACCATTGATACCGATAACGAAAGCCGTGATGAGCATTTGCGAAAAGCTGAGTTTTTTGATGCCGCTACTTATAAAACCATACAGTTAAAAAGTACCCAAATCGCAACTTCTTCAATTGCCGGCAGATATTTTATGACCGGGAACCTTACCATAAAAGGCGTGACGAAGCCTGTTGAGTTTGGCTTTAGTGCCACGCCAAAAGATGGTGGATATGTTTTTGAAGGTGAATTTAAAATTAACCGGAGAGATTTTGGTGTTGGCGGAAGCAGCGTATCCATGTCGGATAATTTAACCGTATCATTATCGGTTTTGGCAAAGTAAAACCACCTGCATTTCTCCCTTATCTCTATGTAGTCGTATATAAGCCTTGCTTAGTATCTTTGTCCGATGCCGAAGTTATTACGTGTTTTTTTGTGGGGTTTGCTTATCAGTTTCCTGGGATCACTGCCGCTGGGTACGCTTAATGTGGCTGCCATGCAGATAGGTATACAGGTTTGTATAAAAAATGCCATGTATTTTTCCTTTGGTTCATTATTGGTTGAAATGATTTACGTACGCATTTCATTAATTGGTGTAGACTGGATACGTAAGCAGGAAAAGCTGATGAAAGCTATGGAGTGGTTTACGCTCATTATCATCTTGGCATTGGCTGTGGGTAGCTTTATTGCTGCAACCAGCGAAGGCGGAGATGCAAAAAATGTGATGTTGCAAAATAATATGCACCGGTTTTTATTAGGCATGTTTATGTGTGCCATCAACCCGGTACAAATACCATTTTGGTTTGGGTGGAGCACTGTACTCTTCACAAAAAAAATACTGGAGCCGGTAAAAATGCAATACAATATTTACATCATTGGTATTGGTATTGGAACCCTGGCAGGCAATTGTGTTTTTATTTTTGGTGGAAAATGGCTTGTGCAACGAATTGCCAACAGCCAGCAATACCTCAATTGGGTTATCGGCGGCATCTTTGCTTTAACAGCATTGATACAGGCCATTAAAATGATACGGCATAAAGATGCAGTGCATAAATTTACACATGCAGAAGAGGAAGATACTTAATCCACAATAAATAAACTACAACCATTTGCCGACCTGCTGCGGTGTGCATTGCTGTTGTCGCCAACCTGGTAGCTCATGCCAGCAGATAAAATAAATTCTCTTCCATCTTCCAGTTCGGTTATCATTTCGCCTGCAATACAATAAATGATATGCCCTTTTTGACACCAGTGATCTGCAAAATAATTGGCCGAATATTCAACCATACGTATCCTCACATCGCCCATCTTAAAAATTTTCCAAAGAGCTGTTCCGGTTGTGCCATTGTGCTCTTCGGTTGCTATGCTGCTCCAGTCAAGTGTTTGAAAAGGGAATGTTTCTATTTTCATATTTGTTGATTGTTATTTCAAATTTGCAATATTGTTACCAGATAAAAAATAGTTAGTGACTAAATTAATTAGTATTTTCGATGCCCGATGAATTATGCAATTGTAGATATAGAAACAACCGGAGGCCATGCCTCGGCAAACGGCATTACCGAAATAGCTGTTTATATACACAATGGCGAAAGGGTGATCAAACATTTTGAAACCCTTATCAATCCGCAGCAGCTCATCCCAAAATTCATAACCTCGCTTACCGGCATTGATAATGCCATGGTTGCAGAGGCACCAGCTTTTGATGAGATTGCCGATGTTTTGTTTGAGCTGCTTAATGAAAATATTTTTATAGCACACAATGTAAATTTTGATTACTCATTTGTAAAACATCAGTTAAAGCAATGCGGCTATGATCTCACCGTAAAAAAATTATGTACCGTAAGATTGGGTAGAAAAACATTTCCTGGCCTGCCATCTTACAGCCTGGGCAACCTTTGCCGCTCTTTAAAAATAAATATCGAAAACAGGCACCGTGCAGGCGGCGATGCAAAAGCAACGGTGAAGCTGTTTGAATACATGCTGGCCAATGGCGCTCAAACACATATTGATCTGATGTTGAAGCGTACCTCTGCCGAGCAATGGCTGCCAATGAACCTGGATAAGGAAGTGATTGATAAACTTCCTTCCAGGCCAGGTGTTTATTATTTTCATAACAGTAAAGACAAGATCATTTATGTAGGCAAAGCCATCAACATTAAAAAAAGAGTGAGCAGTCATTTTACACACAACGACCCCGATCAGAAGCGGCAGCACTTCATCCGCAATATTCATAAAGTTTCTTTTAAACAATGTGCCACCGAACTGGAAGCCATTGTGCTGGAAAGCACCGAGATAAAAAAACTATGGCCACGGTACAACAAAAGCCAGAAGCAGCCGCAGGTAAAATATGCCTTGTATTCTTTTGAAGACAACCGGGGATATATCCGTTTGGCTATTGATAAAAAGAAAAAGAATTTTCCGCATGTATACAATTTTAATTTATTGAATGAAGGATTGGTACTGGTAAAAAAGATGGTGGATGAATTTGAACTGGATGCCAGGCTTTGTTTTATAGATAAAACCCCTTTTACCCAAAAGGAAGCGGATGCACTTGAGCCTCCGGGTATTTATAATTTAAAAATAAAAAAAGCGCTGGAAGCCTTATCTGAAAATCTGCCCACTTTTGTGTTGGTAGATGAAGGCATAAAAGAAGAAGAAAAACTATGCCTGTTGGTTGAGCGTGGAAGTTTCTGGGGAATGGGTTACCTGCCCAAATCATTTCCTGTAAGCAATTGCAGCGAATTGAAGAATCTGTTGAACCCCTATGCCGATAACGATTATATCCGCAATAATATTTACTCATTTGCAGAGGCAAATCCGCACAAAAGGATTCAGCTTACCGGGTAGTTTAATAAGCAAAGCTTCATCTTTGCTTTTGTATCTTTGCAGTTAACAATTTTTTCTTTTGCAAAAAGGCTTATACAATTTAAAAATTCAAAAACGTATTGCGGCACTATCCATTTTGCTGTTGATTGCAAAAGTATTTGCCTGGTACCTTACCGGTTCTGTTGCTATTTTAACAGATGCATTTGAAAGTATTGTAAATGTTATTGCAGGGTTGATAGGAGTGTACAGTCTGTATGTTTCTGCCAAGCCACGTGACCAGGATCATCCTTACGGGCACGGGAAGGCCGAATTTATTTCTGCCGCTATTGAAGGCGCATTGATTGCCATTGCAGGTTTTATCATAATCTATGAAGCCATAAACAATCTTATTCATCCGCACACCATAAAAAAACTTGATTATGGGATTATACTTGTAGCCATAACAGGGCTTATCAATTATTTTGCCGGTGCTGTTTGTATTAAGACCGGTAAAAAAAATAATTCACTCGCCCTCATATCAACCGGTAAACACCTGCAAACCGATACCTGGAGTACCTTAGGAATTGTTGTTGGGCTGATACTGATCCTGGTTACTGATTTGGTTTGGCTCGATAGTGTTGTGGCCATCGGTTTTTCTGTCTTCATTATTTTTACAGGCTATAAAATATTAAGGTCTTCTATAGCAGGCATTATGGATGAAGCAGATACCGAACTGCTTGAAAAAATGGTGGCCATGCTGAATGCAAACCGCAATGTGAACTGGATTGATCTGCACAATTTACGGGTTATTAAATACGGAAGCACTATTCATATTGATTGTCATCTTACCGTGCCCTGGTATTTAAATGTGCATGAAGCACACAAAGAAATAGATGCGCTTTCTGAACTTGTTAAAAATGAATTTGGCGAGTCAGTTGAATTATTTATTCACACAGATGGCTGTTTGGAATTTTCCTGCAGGATATGTTCAAAATTTGAATGCACAGTACGGCAACATGAATTTGAAAAGAAAATAGAGTGGACCATGGAGAATATCTCCAGCAATAGGAAACATCATGTTTAGATAAATCAAAAGTCAAAAATAAAAAGTAAAAATAGCCTGGTTATATTGCAACTGTATTTTAATTTTTGGCTTTTTAATTTTTACTTTAAAGTGCCTTTGTAGAATATATTAGTGTGCTTCAAACAACTTAGCTACACCAAATGCCGCTGCGGCAGCAACCGCACCAATCAATGTAACTTTTAATGCTCCCC
>JAOAUI010000447.1 GCA_030157685.1 Ferruginibacter sp.
TAACACATTACTCTTTGTATGGTGGTACGCAGGAACTGCTTGAAAAAGTTTTAACACCACTTGGTATTGAAGCAATCATCATCGACCTGAGAGATTTAGGTGCAGCTGCCAATGCCATCAATGCTGATGATAAAATAAAAATGCTTTACCTGGAAACACCCGCCAATCCTACCATTCAATGTGTGGATATTGATGAATTAACCAGGCTTGCCAAAGCAAAAAATTTAATAGTGGCTGTTGATAATACTTTTGCCACGCCCTTTTTGCAGCAACCGTTTCAATACGGGGTTGATTATGTAATGCACAGCACCACTAAATTTTTAAACGGTCATGGTACTGCCATTGGCGGCATATTACTTGGTATAGATGTGGGGCACATGAGCAGCCACATGACCAAAGTGCATCGCCTGCTGGGTGGCAACAGCAATGCTTTTGATGCTTTTTTATTGATACAGGGCATGAAGACACTGGAAGTACGTATGGAGCGCCATTGCCACAATGCCATGGAAGTTGCAGGATTTTTAGAGCAACATAAAGCAGTGAGTAGAGTAAATTATTTGGGCCTGCCTTCGCATCCCGATTTTAATACCGCAAGCAAACAAATGCGGCATGCCGGTGCCATGCTTAGTTTTGAAATGAAGGATGGATTAGAAGCTGCAAAAAAGTTCATTGATAAACTGCAGATGTGTATCCGGGCAGTATCGCTGGGTACCTGTGATACCTTACTCTCTCATCCTGCAAGTATGACTCACTACAGCGTTCCTAAAGAAAAAAGAGAACAGTATGGTATTACTGATGGTTTAATACGCATGAGTGTGGGTATTGAAAATGTGCAGGATATTATCATGGATCTGGAACAGGCATTGGGTTAATTAAAAATGATGAATTAAGAATTAAAAATGGAAATACAAATAAGAAAAGCAGTTAAAGAAGATTGCAAAAGAATGATGGAACTGATTCAGGAATTAGCTGTTTATGAAAAAGAACCGGAAGCAGTAACTGTAAGTTTCGATCATTTTGTAGAAAGTGGTTTTGGAGCAAACCCGGTATGGCAGGCATTTGTAGCTACCTCACCCCTTCCCTCTCCAAAAGGAGAGGGTGAGGCGGAGAACGAAGCGAAGGATGAAGTTGTAGGTTTTGCGTTATGCTATATCCGCTACAGCACCTGGAAAGGGCAGCGCCTTTACCTGGAAGATTTTTTAGTATCGGAGAAGATGAGAGGTAAAGGCATTGGCAAATTATTATTTGAGACACTTATAGAAGAATGCAAAGTAAAAAAATACAGTGGCCTGGTTTGGCAGGTGCTGGACTGGAATGAGCCTGCGATAAATTTTTATAAAAAATATCCTGAGGTTAATATTGATAATGGCTGGCTGAACTGCTGCATTAATTTCTAATTAATAAAATAATTTTGTAATTTGTAGCGTTAGTGTTAAGAACTTACAAAGTTTCTGTATGAAAAGATATCTGTTACCAACACTGCTAAGCTTATTTGCTATTGTATTTTATTCCTGCAAAAAAAGCAATGCTGATTCTTCAAAAGTTTTATCTACCGAAGAGTTTGTTAAATACAATATTAATGGAACAAATTATGTTTATAATATGCCGGCTGACAGTGTTCTTGCCAACGGCACAGATTCTGTAGAAAATGCCCAATTCCCGATTACCAATTCAGTTATAGCCAACCGGATTCCGGGCTCAATTAATGATTTTTTTAAAATTTCGTATTACAACTATAATATTTCACTAGGTAGTCGACAATTAATTACGGTTTTTTATACACCCCAAACAGGACTATATCCTTCGCCAATTACATCAGCCATCCCGGTTTTTTTAACCATAACCGAATACGGCAATGTTGGCGAATATATTGCCGGTGATTTCTCCGCTTTATTTATTGGCCCTGCACCCGGCAACATACAATACAATGTTACCTGCAGTTTCAGGGTTATGAGAAGAATATAAATAATCAATCGAAGCCCCTTAATTTTTTAAAAATAATTTTTCTCCGGGCAACATATAACATTCTTTAGGCTTCTTGTTATTGCACAACCTTCTTT
>JAOAUI010000448.1 GCA_030157685.1 Ferruginibacter sp.
GTACCTGCAAGGCAAAACTGCTTGAAGGTGAAGTGGAGATGGATGTAAACTGGGGACTGGAACAGGAGGAAGTGGAACAGGGTTATATTCTTACCTGCCAAAGCCACCCAACAACCGAAAAAGTGGTGGTGGATTTTGATATCAAGTAATTTTCTTTCTGCTTCTTAGGTTTTTCACCTGCGTAAATTGCTATCAATCCAGGTATGGCAAATAAAATTGCCGTTCCGGTTTACCAAACGTATTCAGCAGCCAGTTTAAATCCTGTACTCTTCATGAGCCTGAATTTGGAAAAATGGTATGTGCAACAATATACACGTAACATGCTGCAGCAATACAAACCATACCACAGAAAAGTATAATAATAGCTTTAGTTTTTTTGTTTTGCATCTACTTAATGCCAAGCTTCTTTTTTACCAACGCAGTTATATCATCCGTTTCAGGAAACACAATAGCCTGCTCTTTATACAAAACATGGTTGTAACCATTTTCTTTGGCAACCGCTTTAATATTTGCAAGCAGTTTGTCCTGTATAGGTTTTAGTTGCTTTTCCTTTTCTTTTTCAAGGGCTGTATTATATTGTTGTTGCTTATTCTGCATTTCACTGATCCTTGTCTGCAGGTCGCCACGCTTTGCTTCCTTTACAGCCGGCGACATTTTTGCTGAGTCTTTAACAAACTTATCCAATGCTGCATTCAGCTCTGCTTCCTGCTCTGCGTAGGTATCTGCCAGGTCTTTTTGATATGCAGCCAAAGCAGAATCAGCCTTTTTTGTTTCGGGCATCAAAGCAAAAATTTCATCAACACTTACATAGCCAATTTTTGTTTGAGCAAATACATTGGTAAAGCATTGTGTAAATACGATTGCAGCAAAAAGTAATAATGATTTTTTCATGTCGCTTTTTTATAGGTTTTTTATTTCCCATTTCGGGACAGCAATAATAAATAAATCAAATGAATTACAACAGAAGTTTCTAAAATTTTATCCTGGTTCCCGGTAATATGATGGCAGTATAGCTCCTGTTTGATGTAATCTCATTGCGCCTTCCATGGCCCCGCAATGCCCTTATAGTAATTTGTTGCCCATTGGCTGCAGTAATATTAAAAATATCAACGTCGGTTTGTATTTTGCCCAGTTTTATTTTTCCTTTTGCAACAGCTCCCTGGTTAATAATGGTAACGCCGCTGTAAACAACATTATTCCTCAACGAAAAAGTAACCGGTATATCCTGCCGTTCGGGGGAGTTGCTTAAATCAGTCTGTAAATAAAGTTGTATTTCAACTTTTGAACTGATAAAAACATCTTTTTTTGTTGCGGGCTTTTCTTCTTCCTTTTCTTTTTCTTCTTCATCTGCCTTAAAGCCCATTTTACCCGGTGGTTTTACTTCCTCTTTTTTTTCTTTTGTTTTATCCGGTGTCATTTTTTCAGGTTCTTTCTCTTTTTCCGGCTCAGTTACAGGTTCACGCCTGTCAACTCCAGGTGTTGTTGGCTCCCGGGTTACATCCGGTGGAGTATTTGGAACAATACCTCCACTATTATCTGGAGATTTGGGTTGGTCTGTTTCTGCAATATCTACACCAGGCTTTTTATTATTTTTTACAAGCCCAATCGCTATAAATAGGCACAACAAAAGCAGGAGTGCTACTAAGTAAGTCTTTTTATTTTTTAAAACATGTTGCCTGGAATTTTCAAGTGCCGATACCGGCTTAGCCCATATTTCAGCACGGGTTTCCATGCCGGTGCCCGTTGTTTTTTCCAGCCGTGTTGCAGGTCCGCCCTGTTGTGCGTAAGCCGGTGAAGCAGCATTCAGCGAGGCCAGGTTAATGGTTCTGAAATTTGGAAAAGCTGCCAGCAACGCCTGTTGAAAGGCAGCGGCGTCAGCAAACCTGGCAGCAGGATTTTTATCAAGCGCTTTCATCACAATATCACTAAGTGCTTTGGGTATTGCTGCATTAAATTTTACCGGCTGCGTTATTTTCTCTTTCATGATGGCCTGCATCAAATTAAAATCGGTATCTGCCTCAAACGGAAGTTTTCCGCAAATCAGTTCATACAGGGTTACGCCTGCAGCATAAATATCGGATGCTGCCGAAGCATCTTTTCCCTGCAAAAGCTCCGGTGCCATAAATTCCACCGTGCCCACAATTTTGTTCACCTGTGTCATTTTCTGCTCGCCGGCAACTTTGGCAATTCCAAAATCCATCAGCTTGACCGTACCATCTTGCGTAAGCATAATGTTTGCTGGCTTAATATCACGATGAAAAATATTTTTTTTATGGGCATGTTTCAGGCCTTCCAGAACTTGAGTAAAAACCGGTACCACAAATTCGGCAGGAAGTGTTTTATGTTTTTTCAGCAGGTCATCCAGATTGGTGCCCTCCACATATTCCATAACCATAAAATGGTTTCCGCCCTGCTCAATAAAATTATAGATAACGGCAATATTGGGGTGCAGCAGCTGGGCCAGTACCCGGGCTTCTTTTTTAAACCTTTCCAAAAACTGCGATTCCACAGTAAGTTGCGGATGCAGCATCTTTAAAGCCACGTCTCTGCCCAGCATGGTATCAGTTGCTTTGTACACGTTGCCCATACCACCTTTGCCCAGGTGTTCGCTAATTTCGTACGAATGTATTTTTTCTCCAATCATAATTTGCTTGTGTTAAAATTCTGTAGGCAGTTCCGCATCCCTGGTCATTTTGGGTAGCTCTACATCCCTGGTTGATTTTAATTCGGTTTCTTCTGTGCTGTTTTTTCTTTCAGCCAGCACTACTGTAATATTATCATGACCGCCTCTTACCTTGGCTTCTGCAACCATGGCAGATGCAGCATTTTTCAAACTGTTTTCAATAAGTATTTTATTCAGTTCCTCATCATTCAAATAATCATATAATCCATCTGAGCAAAGTAAAAGTTTGTCGTTGTTTTCAAAACTATACTTGCATTTTCCTGTGTCTATCCGCATTTCGGGTTTTGTTCCCATGGCATTGGTTAGTATATTTCTTTTGGGATGTACTGCCGCTTCGGCTGCAGTAATATCACCGCTGTTTACAAGTTGCTGCACATACGTATGGTCTTCAGTTATCTGCATAATGGAATTGCCCTTTTGCATATATGCACGGCTATCGCCTGCATGTGCATAGTAAACATGCTGATCAATTACAACCAAAACCGTACAGGTTGTCCCCATGCCCTGGAAGGCTGTTTGTGATGATGCTTTTTCAAAAATGGTTTTGTTGGCAAGGATGAGGGCCTTTTCCAGGTTTTTTTCTACACTACTGTTGTTTTGATTAAAATATTCTCTGCAGATAATATCGGTAGCCATTCGGCTGGCTACTTCGCCGGCATTATGCCCACCCATACCGTCTGCCACAATCAGCATATAGCCTTTTTCACGTAATGTATTTTCATCTGCAATTTTAAAAAACAAACCCATGTCTTCATTATTGGTGCGTATATTTCCCAAATCTGAAACCACCACCGCTTTAATATTATCCGGTTCTTGTGAATCGCTTTTATGCTCATCGGCAACCGGTTTTTTTTTCTTTCCAAACAAATTATTTATCCAGCCCATGATTTATTCTTTTATTTTTTCAAGATTATATTCGTAAGATTTACGTCCAACAGTGATAGATACATCTACTTCCTTTGGTTCATATCCATCTGCTTCTAACCTGAATTTAAAACTTTCTCCTTCTTTTCCGGTTATTTCATAAGGCAACTCTTTCCTTTCTCCGTCCTGAAGAATAACATAAGCATTACTTGCATTAGACACATCAATCTTGAGTGTTCGGGTTTGTTCGTTGCCTTGTTTAATATTAGCACCGCTTACATCAGGTTCTGGTTGCCCGGGCAGCAAGGTGGTGTTCGTATTTTTAGGGATTACAATAGCTATAATGATTAACACAACCAGGCCGGCAGCAATCATCAATATCTTTTTATTTGCCCATAACGGCTTCTGGTTATGCATACTGCCGCCAGGTTTCAACACTGGTTGTTCTTCTTTAAATAATGCCTCAACAGCAGCGGCAGAGAAACGGTTGGCCGGATTTACCTGCAGGGATTTTTCAATAAGCGTATTCAGTTTATCAGACAGATGTGGTACCAATATACGGGGCTTGGTAAATTCTCCTTTTTCAATTTTAACCCTCATCGTTACTGCATTATTGGCATCAAATGGCATGTAACCAGTCAGCAGTTCATAAGTTAATACTCCCAGGCTCCATACATCTGATTTTTTTTGAACCAGTTGCTGAAACTGTTCGGGAGCCATATATTCGGTTGTACCAACCAGGTATCCCTGCTGCGTTAGTTTGGGGGTGTATTTGTTTTTTGCAATGCCAAAATCGAGCATGGTAACAGTACCATTTGGCTGTACTTTAAAATTTTGTGGTTTAATGTCCCGGTGCAGAACATCTTTATTATGTAAATAAGACAATGCGGCAGCAATTTGTTTTATGATGTTTTCGGTTTCTTCGTTCGATAACTTTCCTCTTCTGTGCAAATAAACATCAAGCGAATCGCCTTCAACATATTCCATAATAATGCAGGCAGTATCGCCGGTAACCAGGTATTCGTATAAACGGGCAATGTTTGGATGACTAACAGAAGACTGAATATAGGCTTCATTTTTGAACCTTTCGCCCATATTTTTCTGATGAAGGATTTTAATGGCTACCGTACGGTTCAATGCTTCATTGAAAGCTTTATATACATCACCCATACCGCCTGATCCTATTTTTTCGATCAGGCGGTATCCTCCTATTTCTTGATATTTATAATTAGTATATTCCATTTCCTGCGGTTACCTCATCAATAATACGTATACCCCTGTTTTTGATTTTATTGAATTACTAATTTGACTTCCTCACACTCATAAGATCCAAACCATATTTAATGGGTACTGCAAAAGTTATTTTTGTTTGCCCATCGTTAGAAGAGGCATAAAAGATTCCGATTACATTCCCTTTATCATCATACACCGGCCCACCGCTGTTTCCACCTCCGGTAGCATTAACAGTGAGCTGGTACGAGTCGCCAAACCCGCTTTCACTGAAAGTAAGGTCTTTCATGGAGCTGGCCGGAACAATACGGCCTATTGTTCCGGGTGTAACAGTAGGAGTGGGTTTAGTTGTTTCATTCCACTCTGGATTAAAGGGATCTTTGGAGCTTTTCACTGTTTTGGTCTGTGGTGCAATAGCCGGATACCCCATTACGGTAACAGTTTGCCCGGCCTCTACTTTACCATAATTATCCAGCATGGTTACCTTTTTTAAAGAAGTAGGTATATTAACTTTTATAAGGGCCACATCATGTTCAGCGGAAGGGAGTTCCAGTTTTGCCTGCCTACGGTCTGAAGTACCGGAGAAAACAACATACATGTAGGTATTATCCCCTTTAACGCTTCCAGGGGCTATCGGCCTGCCTTCGGCCATTTTTGCATTTGCAGGAACCCAGCCAAAAACTTCTTCAGCCTGAACAGGCTTTTGGTCAAATACCATATTCCCTTTTTTATCATACCCGGTGAATAATAAGCCCGGGAAAGCAAAATCAGGAAAACTCCAGCGGGTATTCCATCCTGCGCCAACATGCCTGTTGGTAAGTATATAACCGTCTTCCCCAACAACAAATCCCGAACCTGTTGCGCCGTAAACAGAGATGGGTATGCCGTTACGGGAGTTACGCTTGGTGTTTAAATAGGGTTCAATTTTGCCCTGTTGATTTTGTATATAAATGCCCATCCACCTGGCCTGACCATTTTCATCTGTTATCTGCGTAAACTCATGTACATATTCATCTTTTGTTCTGGTATCATATAATTGCCAGCCAAATTCGATCTGTACAACTTTTTCGTCGTTTTCACGGGCAATCTCATCTGTTGTTTTTTTGCCTGCGGTTTTAGGATCGATAACTGTTTTGGGGCCAAAAATATTATCACGAAACACATAACCCAATACACCCAATGCAACTACCAGCAAGCCGATTATGATACCCATAGTGCCATAAGATTTTTTTCTTTCAGCAACCAGCATTCTTTCTACGGTTTGTTTTCCCAATCCTGTTTTTACCGGCTCGGCTGATGATGAGTGGCCTGCTGATGAAGCAATTTCTGAAATGGTGGTAGCTTTAATGGATGTAGGTATATCCATTATTTTGGTTTCCATCATCATGTTTTGCGGCCTTGGGTATATATCAAAAGCAAATACAGGCCCATTGCTGCCCAATTGTACTTCATCGCCCGGATTGAGCGTAGCAGAGCCTTTTACCCTTGTTTTATTTACAAAAATTCCGTTGCGGCTGTTGTTGTCAATAATTGAAAATTGAGGGGGATCAGAAGTTACCTTCACAATTTTCCCATGTTCCCGGCTTACAATAACTTCCTGCTCAGGATCATACTGAATATCGCTTCCGGCAGTACGGCCAATGGAGAGTTCCTGTTTATTAAAATCAAATTCTTCTACCTGGTTGGCCTTTGTACCTGATATATGCCTGATGACATATCTTTCAATAGTTGTGCTCATGATGTTTGGTTTTGGTTTTATTGTATAAATGAAATATTACCGGTTGATGTACACAGGAAGGTTTGAATCAAAGGAAATATGGAAAAATCAGGTCAAACAGGCTTCTTCTTTTATTCTGGCAGTAGCCCGGTCGATCTGGAAATAAATTATTAGTAGTGTCTGTTTGCTAAAAAAGCAGGTAGTTTATCAAAGGAATGAATTAGTAGATAAATATAATAATAATCATTTAAAAAATAACTAATTATACTATTAATTTCAGTTCCTGTTTCGGTTACCCCGCTTTATTTGAACAAATACTTATTTCTTTAATGCTTAATTCTTTATACGCTGCTGCGGGTAAAGCTATCCCACTGGAGCATAGCCCCAAATAATCCAAATGGATTACCTGACAGTTGACATTCCGGTTAATCTGAACGTTGTAGCAAGGTATTATTGAATGCTGATATCCCGGAGTAATAATAACCTGATGATTTTAGCCTGTTAACTAACAGTTGTTAGTTTTTTTATTAAATTTGTTCATAAAACATAACCTATGTCCATACAGGATCTTGAAAAAATATTCCAGGATAAGATAGATAATGAAATAAAGATTGAACCCAAAGACTGGATGCCGGAAGCTTATCGCAAAACAAATATCCGCCAGATAAGCCAGCATGCACACAGCGAAGTAGTGGGTATGTTGCCCGAAGGCAACTGGATAAGCAGAGCTCCGTCTTTAAAACGCAAAGCAATTTTAATTGCCAAAGTGCAGGATGAAGCAGGCCATGGTTTATACCTTTATTCATCTGCCGAAACCCTGGGCAGCTCACGTGATGAAATGATTGCCCACCTGCTCAGTGGTAAAGCAAAATATTCTTCCATCTTTAATTACCCAACATTAACCTGGGCCGATATGGGTGCTGTAGGCTGGCTGGTTGATGGTGCCGCCATTTTAAACCAGGTGATGCTGTGCCGCACCAGTTACGGGCCATATGCAAGAGCTATGGTGCGTATTTGTAAAGAAGAAAGTTTTCACCAGCGCCAGGGTTTTGAAAGTTTATTGGTATTAAGCAGAGGTACTGCCGAACAAAAAGCCATGTGCCAGGATGCTATAAACCGCTGGTGGTGGCCAAGCCTGATGATGTTTGGGCCAAAGGATAGTGAAAGCACCAACAGCGACCAGAGCATGAAGTGGAAGATAAAAAGAAAAACAAATGACGAACTGCGCCAGCAATTTGTAGATATGATTGCCGAGCAAATAAAAGTGTTGGGCATGAAATTACCAGATGCTGATCTGAAATGGAATGAAGAAAGAAAGCACTACGATTTTGGCGAAATAAACTGGGATGAATTCTGGCAAGTGGTAAAAGGAAATGGCCCCTGCAATAAACAACGCCTGGCAGCAAGAAATAAAGCACATGATGATGGTGAATGGGTAAGGGAAGCAGCTATTGCTTATGCAGAAAAAAAGAAACAACCTAAAACACAGGCTGCATAATGAATAAAATGCTCTTTCTCTCATTTGCAGTTATGACTGTTATAAGCTGTACCAACAACACAAAAGATGCTGTTGATAACAGGATAGCTTTAAGAACAGATACCACCAATATTGTTAAGCTTACAGATACTTTGGTGATTTTTGAAAGCACCTGCCGTGGTTGTGCTTATGAAAGATCGACCAATTTTGCAATAAGCGACAGCATGAATATGATTAAGCTGGCAGATATAGTTACTACAGATAACAGCCCGGCAGATATGGACGGAGGGAGCATCAGCAAAGATTTAATACTTGTACCTGTTAAAACAGGTACAACAAATATTAAAGTATATAAATTCTGGAAACAGGAAAAAACAGCAGCAGATTCAACAAGATTTACTGCTTACAAAATAGAAGTAAAACAATAAATTTTAATTCACTTAATAAACTGAATTATGAATAACCGTTTTTTTAGAAAATTTTATTACGGAGATATTCCTGAAGACAATGCAGGAGGTAATATGGAAGTTGCCAAAGCTGGTAATGCTCATGCATGGCCGCTTTGGGAAGTCTTTGTACGCAGTAAGCAGGGCCTTGATCATAAACATGTGGGCAGCTTACATGCAGCCGATGCAACCATGGCTATTGAAAACGCAAGAGATGTTTATACCCGCCGGCAGGAAGGCGTAAGTATCTGGGTTGTTGAAAGCAAATTCATCACTGCATCAAATCCTGATGAAGCTGGTGAATTGTATGAGCCCGCTGCCGATAAAATTTATCGTCATCCTACTTTTTATGAATTACCTGATGAAGTAGGGCATATGTAATTTTAATGGATAATTTTTTAATGAATAATGAATAATACTTTAATCAACTATACGCTGCATCTTGCCGATACCAATTTAATTCTTGCACAAAGAAATGCAGAATGGTGCGGCCATGGGC
>JAOAUI010000449.1 GCA_030157685.1 Ferruginibacter sp.
TTGAATGCTTTCTTTTTTTTCTGTTTTTTTCTTTGTAAAAATATTTGTTGGTTTTAGCCACAGCAAGGAACAAAGCAGCTCACAATTAAAGCGATGTTCAAAATGCAAAAAGTAAACATTTACACCTACAATCCAAAAAATCAAAGTAATGAATTTGATATTTACGCCTTATGTAAGGGCTTAAATAGTGGCAAACCACTTGAAAAACCTTGTCCTAACTCTTTTGTATTAGCTTGTAAGAATCAAGCTGAAAAAGACTTTTATACAACTTTGCTTTTTGGCCTATGGAAAGCAAAGCATTTCTACCCATATCATACAGGGTCAGTAATTCCATTTATAAGAATTTCAGATTTTAAGCAAGTTGTTAAAGAGCAAGCCCAAATAGTTAATGCCGAAGCTTTTGCAAAAGATGTACAGAAAGTAAAACTTATAGAAGCCAAGCAAAAACAAATCTACGAACAAATGGCATTGCTAAACGATGTCAAAAGAGCCTTGATATATAGGCACTTCAAAAGTAGGTGCTAATAGTGGCTAAAATGTGCTGATAAATGCCATAAAAAAATATAAATATGCAAAAGTAGCAAGGTTGGCAAACCCACGAAGCCAACAAAAAAAACCAAAAGACTACGGCATAATGCAAAAAAAAAGTTGCAAGGCAAAGCCAAATTTGCATCTATTTTTTTGCACCCTTCGGGTCTTATTCCGTTTCCTTTTGGTTTTTTTATCCCCCTTGCTATGAAAAGCATATTAAATTTTTTTTATTATGTCAGTACAGCACATTTCACAGTCAGCCACCCTTCCAGCAGTTTGCAGTTGCGGTGCCCCTCATTTAGGGTCTTTAGTTCCAGTTAGCCGTTTTGCCTTCCAGCGTAGGGTTCGTAGGCGTTTTTTCTCTTGGTGTCCTTCTATGGGTTGCCGTGTCTATTCATTGGCTTGTGGTTGCTCTCTTTGGGTTTATTCCACTGGTCAGCGTTTTGTTTCGTCTTTGCCCTTTTAGGGCATTGGCGTTACAATATTTTTTTTTAAAACATAATCCAAAATAGTAGTAATGATTATTTACGAAAATTGGATAAAAATAGTAACACCAAATGCCAACTAAAGCAGCTGTTTGTACATAAATAATTTTTATACACAAAGGTAACAAGTCGGATTTTTAAAAAACAAAAAGACTACGGCATAATGGCAAGGCAAATAGGATGCTTCGCAAATTGATTTTTGTTGCCTTGCCACCCTTCGGGACTTATTCCGTTTCCTTTTGGTTTTTTAATCCGCCTTGCAAAAAGAAGTGTATAAAATTTATTTATTATGCACAATCATCCACGTATTTCAGCAGGCACCCAGTTAGGTAGTTGCCATTTTACCCAGCAGGTTCTACATCAGCACTTGCAGCTTTCACCTTATGCTTATCAGCGTTATATCCGCAGGGCATCATTAGCACATCAGCCAGTTTTTGGCATCAAGGTTTATCAGTTGCCTTGTGGTTGTTATGTGTGGTGTTATCCATCAGGTGTTCGTGAGCTTTCAGCATTGCCCTTTTAGGGCTTTGCTGTGGCTATAAAACAGAAAACCCCACCACAAGGGCAGGGTTTCTATTTAGCCGATAAGAAAGAAATTCTATTTACACACCTTCAACTTTAACTATGGCTAACGGGTTGAAAACACCATTTTTCAATGGGTACATTTGACCGTTTACCTCTTGGTAAAATTCAATTCCCATCACCAAAAACAATGGACTTGTACTATTCGCAGTTACGGTGTTAGTCAAAGTAATTGCAGCCGTTGCAGTGTTATCCCAGGCGATGATTGCAGTATCATTTGCATCTATCACAAAAGTTTCATTTTCAAATTCAACTTCTGCTCCTGCACTTTCAATTTTAAAGTGAGTAGTTCCACTTGGAGCTGCAATCATATTAGCAGGAATAAATGGAGCCAATGAAACTTCCAAAGTTCCAGCCACTCTATTAATAGCACTTGTAAAAGGTGCATAAAGGGCATTCCCGAGCTTTCCTTTGATGTTAAATTCAAAGCCTGTCAAAAGCTCCGTTTCACCATCTA
>JAOAUI010000450.1 GCA_030157685.1 Ferruginibacter sp.
CTTCTTTCTTTGTACACTTTGTTGAGTTCATCAAACCAGTCTTTGCCTAACTCCAAAGCTTTTACTGCCGCCAATTGAACTGGTAAGAACATACCGCTATCCATATTGCTTTTAAAACGCAGCACTTCAGCAATTTTTTCTTTTGCGCCCAGCAGCATACCCACTCTCCAGCCAGCCATGTTATGCGATTTACTCAATGAGTTTAATTCTATGGCAACATCTTTGGCACCATCAACTGAAAGCAAACTCATTGGGTTGTCATTTAAAATAAAACTGTACGGGTTATCATGCACCAGTAAAATATCATGCTTTTTTGCAAAAGCCACCAGTTCTTCAAAAACTTTTTTTGATGGTAATTGTCCGGTTGGCATTTGCGGATAGTTTACAAACAAACCTTTAACCGGCCGCCCTGCATTTTCATGTACCAGTTTTTCCAGCTGATCAAAATCGGGGTAGTAATTATTTTCTTTTTTAAGTTCATAAAATACCGGCGCAGCGCCCGATAGCTTTACTGCACTGGCATAGGTTGGATAGCCCGGGTTTGGTACCAATACGCTGTAGCCTTCATCAAAATAAGTCATGCAAATATGCATGATGCCTTCTTTACTGCCTATCAGCGGTAATATTTCTGTTTCAGCATCCAGCTCAACACCGTAATTTTTTAAATACCATCCTGCTATTGCATTCCTTAATAAAGGAATGCCTTTATATCCCTGGTATGCATGGGTATTGGGTTTAGATGCTTCTTCAAAAAGTGTTTGTATTACAGTTGGGTGTGGCGGCAAATCGGGGCTGCCGATGCCCAGGTTGATCACCTGTTTCCCTGCTTTGTTCAATGCATCAATCTCTCTCAGTTTTTGCGAAAAATAATATTCGTTAATGCCATCTAATCTTTTTGCGGGCTGCATATTTATATGTGCGTTTAGTTTTTCCAAGTCTTTAATATTTCTTTACTCATCTTTTATAAATCTTCGAAGTAGTCTTCTACTTTTCCTCCCCCTTTGGGGTTCTCTGTTAAGAGAACGAACGAAGTTCAAGAGGGGGCCTTCCGTTTTTATAAATACCTAATATCTGCAGGCTGTCTGTTTTATCTTTTATTATTTCCAGCGCTTTAGCAAGTTGCTGCCTGGTTTCAAACTCCAGGTCGGCATGAAAAGAATATTTAAAATCGCTCCCCGGTATTGGCATAGATTGAAGTTTGCTGAGGTTAATACCTGCATCGGCAATATTACTTAAAACCCTTGCCAGGCTTCCCCTTGAGTTGTCTGTATGAAAACTGATGGAGGCTTTGTTTGCATTTTCTATCTCCTGCACTTCTGCAGCTCTTTGCAAAACCAAAAACCTGGTGTAGTTATTTTTAAGGGTGTGAATATTGGGTGCAATGATTTCCAGCTGGTATATTTCTGCAGCCAGCCTGCTGGCAATGGCAGCAATATGTTTGCTGCGGTGCTGGTGTACCTGTTTGGCACTTAAAGCCGTGTCTTCTGTTTCAACCAGCTTCCAGTTGTGTTTATCCAAAAACTGATCGCATTGCAATATCGCCATCGGGTGCGAATGTACTTCCCTTATGTCTTCCAGTTTTACGCCCGGGTTTACCATCAAATTTTGCCTGATGTGCAGATACACTTCACCGATTATTTTCAGCTTACTTTTTTGCAAAAGGTTATAGTTTGGTAAAATACTGCCCGCAATGGAATTCTCAATGGCCATGATACCGGCATCGCTCTCATTTTTATGCTCTGCAATTTTTATCACTTCCCTGAAAGTGGAACAAAAGATAGCATGTACGGGCTCTCCAAAAAACTTATTGGCCGCTTCCTGGTGAAAACAACCTTCAAAACCCTGTATGGAAACTTTAACTGCCTCTTTTTGCATTGAATATATTTATGTATTGGTTTAATTTATTAAAAGCGGCTAAAGAGCACGGGATATGTTTATTTGTTTGCCACTTACTATTGCCCCGTCAAATATTTTTTTGCGGCCAAAAATGCTTCTTTCGAAATGATCCCGTCGAGGTATAAATTTTCCACTCTTTTAAATTCGGCCTGTACAT
>JAOAUI010000451.1 GCA_030157685.1 Ferruginibacter sp.
TGGCGAAGTTGCGGGATACTTTTTTACTGGCAGGCGGACAAAGGTTTGACGGCAGATATAATCCGCATGGTCCTGATCATGGTCCCGGGTTTAAACAGGAGTACAGCAATGAAATCAGGAAATTCACCATTGAATATGATAAGGAAACTCCGGGTATAAAAAATTATTCAGCAATTAATGACAGTGTCAATCTTCACCGCAGAGATTATAATTTAGTGCCGCAGGTATTTAAAAATGATGAACTGGGCTTCACCATGTTTTCAGGCGTTTTTCAATACAACCAGGATGTTCCGTTTACCAACTTTGTTGATATAGCAGGTGGAACTTATAAAGTGAATACTGGTTTTGAGCAGAAATTCAGTCACTATCATACTGCGGTAATGCCCATTTATGATAGAGCTGCCGCTTCTATGTACTCTGTCTTTTTTGGCGGTATAGCCAGGTATTATCCCGATAAAAATGGTAAAACTATAGATAATAAAGATGTACCTTTTACCAAAACAATCAGCGTTGTTATCAGAAAAGATGAAAAGGAGGAGGAGATTTTTTTACCGGTACAAATGCCCGGCTATTTGGGTGCAGCTGCCGAATTTATTTTTATGCCCGATACCAGGATGTATATGGAGGGAATTGCTGATGCCGGTTCTGTGCAGAACGAAGAAAATTTCGTTGGGTATATTGTAGGCGGTATTAACAGCAGCGTAAATAATATTTTCTTTGATAATACCGGGAATGAAAGCAAGGCAAATGGCAAAATCATCAAAGTGTATATGAAGAGAATGAAATAAAGCCAGGCCAATAAGTATCAAACCAGAAACAGCATCAGCAATATGAAGAAGTGGCCGGCATGGTTGAAATTACTGACAGTATGCATCTTTTGTGTGTTACTGGTTTGGGCAGTTGTTGTGATAATCGGAAAGGCAACGGTTTAGTGATTTGTAATAAATGTTACAGAGCATTAACCGACAATTGTTTAATTTACTTTTAAAATTATTTAGTATGAAAAAGAATATGGGTAACACAGACCGCATTATACGCCTGCTGCTGGCAGCGGTTGTAGCAGTTTTATATTTTACCAATGTCATCACCGGTACGTTGGGCATTGTATTGCTTTTGGTAGCAGGCGTATTTGTATTAACAAGCCTCATAAGCTTTTGCCCGCTTTATACTTTAATAGGCTTAAATACCTGCCCGGCTAAAAAGAAATAAAGTTGTAGCCGCAATTGAAATACTAATTGCCGGTTTATTTGTCCCGTGTTTTTGTAACGCCTTAATAGATTGTTATTTCGGGTATGTGCCTGTATTTTAATAATCATCCTGCCTGTTCTTTCTCCAAAATTCGTAATATGCTTTCTGCATGAGCAACATCATATTGCTGTATGAGGCTTATCATAGTTGGGTATTATGTGATATAAGTTACAATGCCGCAGTTTTTTTTGGCACAATTTTGAGTTGTAATTAGATTATCAACTTAAAAAAATGTTATGGAAACCGCTTATCATTACGAAGTAAAAGTGAATTGGGAAGCCGACAGAAAAGGCTCAATGAGTTCTCCCGTTTTAAATACAAAAATAGAAGTGGCAACGCCACCTGAATTTCCAAAGGGCATGCCGGGCATCTGGTCTCCCGAGCATTTGCTGGTAGCTGCAGTTAACAGTTGCCTGATGACAACCTTCCTGGCCATTGCAGAAAACTTCAAATTCGATTTTATAGATTTTGAAAGTAATGCCAATGGTACACTTGAAAAAGTGGATGGAAAATTTATGATGAGCGAAGTTATCCTGTCTCCGGTGTTAACCATTGCCCCTGATGCAGATAAAGAGAAAGCCATCCGTATCCTGGAAAAATCAGAAGCAGCCTGCCTGATTTCTAATTCTGTAAAAGCAAAAATTGTTTTTAAGCCCGAAATTAAAATAACTGAACTGGTAGAACCAGTTTAAAAACTAACTTATATGAAACACATTGTAATCTTGGGAGCCGGAACAGCAGGAACCATGATGGCCAATCACCTGCATCACCAGTTAAAACATCCCGATTGGGAAATAACCATTATTGATGAACGGGAAGAACACCATTATCAACCTGGTTATCTTTTTTTGCCTTTTGATATTTATGCACCGGAAGATATTATCAAGACAATTGAAGAGTTTATACCAAAGGATGTAAAACTGGTTAAAAATAAAATCAACCGCATTTTACCTGCCGATAATAAAATAGAACTTACCGGCGGCGATGAGATTGCGTATGATAAACTGATCATTGCAACAGGCGCTAAAATTGCTCCGGAAGAAACCGAAGGTATGAAAGGAGCAGAATGGCAGAAATCTGTTTTTGATTTTTACACTTTTGAAGGATCTCTTGCTTTGAGAAACAAACTGAGGGATTGGGAAGGTGGTAAACTGGTTGTTCATATTACAGAGATGCCTATTAAATGCCCGGTAGCACCTTTGGAGTTTGCTTTTTTGGCCGATTCTTTTTTCAAACACAAACACATGCGTGACAAAGTGGAGATCACTTATGTAACCCCATTAAGCGGTGCATTTACAAAACCAAAAGCTACCGAAGCGCTTGAACATTTATTGCATGAAAAAGGCATCAACATAGAACCTGATTTCGCCATAGAAAAAGTTGATAATGAAAGGAAAGAAATTGTGGATTATGGCGGCAAAGTAATTCCCTTTGATTTGCTGGTAACTGTACCCACCAATAAAGGAGATGAATTAATGGAAAGATCAGGCATGGGCGATGATTTGAATTATGTGCCTACCAATAAAGCCACCCTGCAATCCAAAGACTATACAAATATTTTTGTTTTAGGCGATGCCAGTAATATACCTGCTTCCAAAGCCGGTTCTGTGGCCCACTTTGAAGCAGAAATATTAACAGATAACATTCTTCGCTTTGTACATGGCGAGCCTTTGAAAGAAGAATTTGACGGACATGCAAACTGCTTTATCGAAACCGGTAATGGCAAAGCACTGCTGATAGATTTTAATTATACCCATGAACCGGTTGAAGGAAGTTTCCCATTTCCTGGTATTGGCCCTTTGCGCTTATTAAAAGAAAGCCGGATGAATCATATGGGCAAACTGGCTTTCAGGTGGATATACTGGAACGTATTATTGAAAGGAACACATATTCCATTTGTATCAGCAACGATGTCTGAAAAAGGAAAACATTATGCTTAATTTTTTTAAATCTTTAAAATAAAAAATCATGGAAAAGATAATAGCAGGTAAAAACATTACCGTAAATGAAGAAGGATACTTAACAGACTTTAGCCAATGGGATGAACAAGTAGGTGAAGCCCTTGCAGCAGAAGCCAACATTCCTTTAAGCGCAAGGCATTGGGAAATATTAAAGTATCTGCAAAACGAACAAAAAAACCAGGTTGCGCTCAGCATCAGGCGTATTGGTAAAAGCGGTGTAACTGATATCAAGGAGTTCTACCAGTTATTTCCAAATGCACCTTTAAAAACCGCAACAAAAATTGCCGGCATACCAAAGCCCGCCAGTTGTATTTAATCAATTAAAATTTGTCAATTATGAGTGAAAATAACGGAGCAATAAAAAAGATGATGATCATCTTATCAAAAGGAACATTGGAAAATGTATATGCTGCTTTTGTATTGGCCAACGGAGCCCGTATGGAAGGAATTGAGTCTGAAATATTTTTTACTTTTTTCGGACTTGAAGCAGTTCATAAAAAGAAACTGGAACACCTGCATGTAGCCACAGTAGGAAATCCGGCTATGCACATGCCAACCATGCTGGGAGGTTTACCGGGTATGGAGGCGCTGGCAAGCAGCATGATGAAAAAGGAAATGGAAAAAATTGATATGCCGGATGTACATGAGTTTTTAGATATACTGACCGCTTCAGGTGTTAAATTATGGGCATGTAAACTGGCGATGGATATGTTTCATTACAAGAAGGAAGATTTATATGAAGGCGTTGATGCAGTTATTACCGTAGGCGATTTTTATAAACAAAGCCAGGGCGAAGGTGTGCATATGCTGTTTGTATAAACAGGAATATGTAAGACCTGGATTACGGTTTAAATTCAGTTTAGATACAAAGAGCAGCTGCGGCTGCTCTTTTAGTTTGTAACAAATGTTGCCGATATTTATGTTATTTTCAGCTTGCTTAGTTCACTTATTAAATACTAAATATGAACACTCAAACAAACAATAATATCAATAAAGACCTCATTCTGCGGGAGCGGCTGGCGTTACAAAGAACATCCATGAGCAACGATACAACGCTCTTATCTTTTATAAGAACGGCATTGTATTTCTCAATTGCAGGCATGTCGGTTAATACACTGTTAAAGGTAAACTACGGGTTATGGATCGAAATTGTTTTTTGGGCAATATCGTTATGCATCTTAACAATCGGAATTATAAAATACTTCAGGCAAAAACAAAGCCTGCGGGACAGTGAAAAACACATTGGAGATTATAAACTGAATTGGGAAGCAGATGATGAATAAGCTGGTTTTATTGAAAATAAGCACACTTTTAATTCCCCGTATCTTTATTAAATAAGCCTGTTACCGGCGTCGACAGGATATCCTGCTCATATGTAACCTTTGTTACTTAAATACCGCATTAGTGCATTTACATTTGCATTAATAAATTGAAACCATGAAACAGACTATTCTTTCAAACTGGACATTAATGAGGTTCCTGCGCCTGGCAATGGGTATTGCCATATTGGTGCAGGCTGTAATTGCAAAAGATATGCTGTTTGCTTTTGCAGGCATTGTATTTACAGCAATGCCGGTTTTTAATGTTGGATGTTGCGGTACGACTGGCTGTGCTGCTCCGCCTAAAAAAAATCAGGATGCAACAAAAGATATTATTTATGAAGAAGTGGTTTAAAAATAATGCACTGTATTTTATTGGTGCTGCCGTTGGCGCCCTTGCAGGATATGTTTACTGGCAACAGGTTGGTTGTGCATCCGGCACCTGCATGATCACATCCAAACCAATTAACAGTACCCTTTACGGAGCTATGATGGGTTCTTTGTTGTTTGGCATTTTTAAAAAAGAAAAGAAAAAAGAAATTATAAAAGAAGGAGAAAATAATCATGACATTTAACGAGATCATAAATGCTGACAAACCGGTACTGGTTGATTTTTTTGCAGAATGGTGCGGACCCTGCAAAATGATGGCACCCATTCTTAAAGATGTAAAAAAAGAAGTTGGGGAAGCTGTTACCATTATTAAGGTTGATGTAGATAAAAGCCCGCAGGCCGCACAGGAATACCAGGTGCAGGGTGTACCCACACTGATACTTTTTAAAAATGGCAAACCGCTTTGGAGACAAAGTGGAGTAGTGCCCAAAGCAGGGTTGGTTGGCGTAATAAAAAAATTCACAGTTTAAAAAATAAAAAAATGAACATTTTACAACAGTTATTTGGTAGTGGTCCCAAAGTAGATATTAAAGCCACCATTGCAGAAGGCGCTTTTTTAGTAGATGTAAGATCACCCGGGGAATTTAATTCAGGCCATGTAAAAGGATCGGTAAATATTCCATTAGACAGCATTACACATCAGCTGGCAAAATTTAAAAACAAAAAAAATATTATTGTATTTTGTAGAAGTGGTAACAGAAGCAGCATGGCAAAATCTATCCTTGAACAGAATGGATTTACCAACGTGGTAAACGGCGGTACATGGAATAATGTAAACCAGTATGTACAATGAAATACTTTAAATTGAGCCTTGTTGCAGTTACGCTGATGTTTGGTTTGTTGTCATGCACAAATGGCAATGAGGAATCAGGTACAACTGAAGCAAAACCCGCCGATACTGCCATTGCAAAAACAATTATTGTGGATGTAAGAACTATTGAGGAATGGGAAAATGATGGCCATGCAAATTGCAGCGTTAACTATCCTTTAGCCGACCTGGATAAAAAAATAGAAGGACTAAAAGCCTATGATAAGATTGTTTTAGTTTGCCGCAGTGGCAGCAGGGCCGGTGTGGCCAAGGAAATGCTTGAACAGGCCGGGATTAAAAACGTTGAAAACAAAGGAGCCTGGCAGAATATTAACTGTAAGTAGTTTAAAATTTGTAATTTAAAATTTATGGAAAGTTTAAAAATACTGATACCAACAGATTTCTCTGTGCAGGCTGAGTTTGCTTACCTGATGGTAAAAAAACTGGAAGAAAAAACTCCCACCGAAATTCACTTTCTGCATGTGCTGGATGTGCCGGATACGGTAACCATGGATGAAGGTGGCAATATTCAAACCTGCGGCGAAATTGATGTGAACTATGTAATAACGCAGAAAGAAATTGCAGAGCGAAAGCTTGCCAATCTTAAAATATTGTATGGCAGCCATATTCAAACAAACCTGGTATTGGGAAAACTTACTGATGCTATTATAAATTTTTCGGAGGCCAATCATTTTGATATGATTGTAATGGGTACCAAAGGTGCCTGGGGTATTAAAGAAAAACTTTCGGGTTCCGAAACACAAATTATTGCACGCAGATCAAAAACGCCGCTGCTTTCATTAATGTGCGACCGTTCCGACCTGGTCATCAAAAATATATTACTCGTACACAATTTCAGTAACCCGGCAACGGAAGACCTGAAGCTGATGCATAAACTGATTGGTGCATTTGGTACAAAACTTCACCTGCTGCAGATTACTTCCGGAAATGTGGATGCAGAAAAAACAACCGTTGAAAGCAACATGAAAAAATTTGCAGCGCTCAACAATATTGAAAATTTCGAATGCCATTTAATAAATGATAAAGATGTTGAGAACGGCGTTATTCATTTTAACCAGATGATTAATATGGATATTATTTGTATAGGAACGCATGGCAAGGGAGGCGTTTTTCACCAAAGTGCAACTGAAAAACTGATCAACCATTTATTCAAACCCATTATTTCATTTCAACTAAACAATCAATAAAAAAATATGAGAGAGTTGATTACACAAACCTGGTCCTGGTGGTTTTCGGGAGCCATGATAGCAGGTATCATGTTTTTTCTTTTGTACTTCGGGCAGTCATTTGGTTTTTCTTCTAATTTAAGAACCATTTGCGCTGCTGCAGGAGCAGGCAAAAAAACAAAATTCTTCGATTTTAAATGGAAAACCCAGATATGGAATTTAGTGTTTTTAGTTGGTGCTATTATCGGCGGTTTTATTGCAAAACAATTTATGTCAACAGATCTGCCTGTTCAGATTTCTACAGATACCATCAGCGATTTAGCAAAGTTGGGTATTGCAGCGCCGGCATCTTTACAACCTGCAGAGTTATTTAGCCTGGATGCAATACTTTCTGTAAAAGGTTTTTTGGTATTGGCCATGGGCGGGTTGATGGTGGGCTTTGGCTCCCGTTATGCAGGTGGTTGTACTTCAGGTCATGCTATCAGTGGTTTATCCGATCTGCAGGTTCCTTCTCTAATTGCGGTAGTTGGGTTTTTTATTGGCGGACTGGCAATGACATTTTTAATTCTCCCTTTAATATTTTAATCAGATGAAGTTTATAAAATTTCTCATACTCGGAATTGTTTTTGGAATTGTAATGGCAAAGTCAGAAGCCATTTCCTGGTTCAGAATACAGGAGATGTTTCGTTTTCAGGCTTTTCATATGTATGGTATTATTGGTACGGCTGTTACATTAGGTGTTATTGGTGTTGCCCTGATCAAGAAATTTAAAATAAGAGATTTTCATGGCAACCCCATTTCGTTTTATCCCAAAGAAAAATCTATTATACGGTATCTTTTGGGAGGTATCATTTTTGGATTAGGTTGGGCATTGAGTGGTGCCTGTCCCGGGCCAATGGTAGTTAATATTGGCTATGGCTTTTTAACCATGACGATCGTATTTCTGTTTGCCATTGTTGGTACTTATTTATATGGATTGATTAAGGATAAATTACCTCATTAATTTTAAAACGTTTCTTATGTACAACGAGCAGGAAGACAAAAGAACCGAGGGACTGGTTTCTATAATCAATAAATTACTGTTGGTGATTGTGGTATTGGTAATCACCATTGTTGCCATGCCATTTATTTTATTTTACAAAGGCCAACCGGCCAAGCCGGAAACGCAAAATATTGCAACTTCTGCTGAAGCAGTAAAAACAGATACCACAAATTATTGGACAGCACCGGATATTAATTCAATTACTGACGTCAAACAAAAAGAGCAGGTAGTTTATGGCCAGGAATTAATTGCACACACAGCCAAATACTTTGGCCCCAATGGTTCTGTACTAAAAATAACCAATGGCTTAAATTGTCAGAACTGCCACTTGCAGGCAGGTACAGCCGTTTTTGGTAACAACTATGGTTCTGTTGCTTCGCTGTATCCAAAATTCAGAGCCAGGAGCGGAAGTGTAGAAAATATTTACAAAAGAGTTAATGATTGTTTTGAAAGAAGTTTAAACGGAAAGGCAATTGATACAGGTGGAAAAGAAATGAAGGCCATTGTTGCATACATCAAATTTGTAGGATCTAATGTAGAGAAGGGGAAAAAAGCAGCAGGCTCAGGCTTTAAAGATCTTGCCTGGCTTGACCGTGCTGCTGACCCCGGGAAAGGGCAGATAGTTTATACAAGCAAATGCCAAAGCTGCCACCAGGCAAATGGCGAAGGAGTTTTTAATACCGATAAAACTGAATATACTTACCCGGCTTTATGGGGCAAAAACAGTTTTAACGATGGTGCCGGTTTATACCGCATCAGCAATTTTGCAAAATATGTAAAGTATAATATGCCGCAGGGAGTAACACATGTAAGTACACAGCTTGCAGATGAAGAAGCCTGGGATGTTGCTGCATACATCATTTCACAAACAAGGCCGCATATCAATGTTCCGAAAGACTGGCCCGATATTTCAAAAAAACCGGTTGATCATCCTTTTGGGCCTTATGCAGATGTATTTACCGACAAGCAACACAAGTACGGGCCTTTTAAACCCATTGTGGAAGAACAAAAGAAAAGAGAAGAACTGACAAAACAAAAAACTTCCATTGCAAAAAAATAAATTCAGCCACATGGAAAACAACAGAAGGGATTTTATAAAAAAAATAGGTACGCTGGGCGGTGCAGGGCTGTTGGCTTCCTCACCAATTATTGCTATGGCAGGTACACAAGAAAATGCAATGCCTGATTATCAGACTTTGGCCGACGATAAACCCTTTACCATTTCTATTTTACAAACTACCGATGTGCATTGCCAGGTTCAACCACATGATGAGTTGTTTTGGGAAAACGATCAAGCTGTGTTTCGCAAAACCGGCGGCTACGCTCACTTAGCTACTTATCTGCAAAATGAAAGAAAGAAAAACCCGAATACTTTTTTAATTGATACCGGCGATATGTTCCAGGGCAGCGAACTGTCTGTAAAAACAACCGGCAAAGCCATGGTACCTATCTTAAATGCACTGGGTTACGATCTGTATTTGCCCGGCAACTGGGAAGTTATTTATTACAAAAAAGCTATGCAAACTTTATTGGGTTCATTAAATGCGCCCAAGGTTTGTGCCAATATGTATCACGATCTGGGCGAGGGTAAAAAAGGAGAATTGATTTTTCCTCCTTATTATATCTGGAATATCAAAGGCGTGAAAATTGGTTTTATTGGCTATACAGACCCATTGGTTCCGCTTCGCCAATCGCCCAATTACAGCAAAGGAATTATTTACACCAAGCCCGAAGAAAACCTGGCACATTATGTAGATGTATTGCGCAACCAGGAACAATGTGCTTATGTTTTAATTGTTGCCCATTTGGGATTATCGCAGCAAATTCATCTTGCAAATCAGGAAGAATGTAAGGGTGTTGATTATATTCTTGGGGGCGATACGCATGAAAGGGTGAGAAAACCCATTCAATGCAAATACAGTAAAGTGGTGGAGCCGGGTGCATTTGGTTCTTTTGTGGGTAAACTTAATCTTACCATACAAAATGGCAAAGTGATAAAAGATGACTACGAATTGGTGGAAATAACAGCAGACAAATTCAAGCCTTCAAAAGAAATAGCTGCTTTAATTAAAAACAATGAACAGCCTTTTGAAAAAGATATTTATACAGTTGCAGGTTACAGTACCATTCCGTTGTACAGGTATTTTGTGGTAGAAAATCCGATAGACACCATGATACTGGATGCGTTGAAATGGAAAGTGCCGGATATGGATATTGTATTATCAAATGGATTTCGTTTTTGCCCGCCACGCACAACGCCCGATCATACCGGCAACATTCCCATCACCGACGGATATATTTACGATATGTTTCCGGTGGATAGTACGGTAAGAACCGGCATGGTGACAGGCAAACAAATTAAAGAATGGCTGGAAAAAGAATTACATAATGTTTTTGCCAAAGATGCATCGGAACGTTTTGGTGGATGGGTGATAAAGTTTAAAGGAATGAAAGTGACCTTTAATGCTTTTGCAGAAAAAGGTAAAAGAGTACAGACTGTATCTGTTGCCAACACGCCACTTGATCCCGATAAAATGTATAAGATATGTGCCTGCGAACGGGATGGCGACCCCAGTGATATGCTTTGCCGGATGAGGAATGTAGCCAATGCGGCAAATACGCATTACACTTTACATTCTGTTATGAAAGATTACCTGGCAGCCAATTCGCCGGTTACACCAACGCCGCCGGAGAATGCCGATATACTGGATGCTCCGCAAACATTGCTTACACAGGTTACCGGGGTAGATTATCAGTTTCATTAATAAAATTTAAAGTAAGATGAAAAAATTACTGGTAGCATCAATGATGTTGCTTGCAGGGCATATTGTATCAGCACAACACCAGGAGGTTTCTGAAAAACCTGATATGTATAAAGGCAAACAGGTTCAAACAGTAGATACAACTTCTTTGTTATCGGCATTTAAAAGAGGGCATTTTAACGGGCATTTCAGATATTTTTTAATGGCTACTGATAATAAAGCAGGCCTTACCGATTATTATGCCAATGCGGCTGGCGGCGGCATCCGCTACGAAACGGCAAGGTTTCACGGTTTTCAGTTTGCGGTAAGTGGCTTCTATACTTTTAATATTGGTTCATCCGACCTGGGGAAACCAGATAGTACAACAGGCCAATCTAACCGGTATGAAATAGCGTTGTTTGATGTTGAAAACCCGTACAACAAAAAAGATATTGACAGGCTGGAAGAGTTCTATTTAAAATACCAACGTAAAAATATTTCCATCAGTTTTGGCCGGCAGTTACTGAATACGCCGTTCATTAATTTACAGGATGGCAGAATGAGGCCAACAGGTGTAGAGGGAGTCTGGATGGAATATAATGATACAAAGAAAATAAAAGCAGAAGGAGGTTTGCTGTATGCTGTTTCTCCAAGAGGTACTACCAAATGGTATCATATCGGAGAATCAGTGGGTGTTTATCCTTCAGGCGTAAATGCGGATGGAACAAAATCGCAATACAATAATAATGTAAGCAGTAAAATTGTTGCCTTGCTCGGATTAAATTTTAAGGCCCACAAAAATTTGAATTTACAGGTATGGGATGTATATACAGATAATGTTTTTAACACCGCCATGCTGCAGGCCGATCTGTTGTTTCCTCAAAAAAATAACAGTTCTTTTTTTGCAGCAACTCAGTTTACCAGGCAGGATGCTATTAATAATGGTGGAAATACAAATGCAGCTAAAACCTATTTTGAAAAGAGCGGAAAATCTTTCAGCTTTGGTGCCAGAGCCGGCTGGAAAAATAAAACCTGGGAAACCAGTATTAACTATAACCGCATTACAGCCCACGGCCGCTATTTAATGCCCCGTGAATGGGGCCGGGAACCTTTCTTTACATTTTTACCCCGTGAACGTAATGAAGGTTTTGGTGATGTACATGCCATTATGGGTAAAGTAAATTTCAATATTCCCAAAGCAGGTATGAAAACATCTCTGGCAGCAGGTTATTATAAATTACCCGATGTAAAAAATTACCGGTTAAATAAGTATGGCTTACCTTCATACACGCAGGTAAATGCCGATATACGTTATTCGTTTCCTGGTATACTAAAAGGGTTTGAAGCGCAGTTATTGGTTGTTTGGAAAATGAATACCGGGGAAATGTATAACAATAAACGTTTTGAGATTAACAAGGTAAATATGCTGCAATACAATTTTGTTTTAAACTTTCATTTTTAATCAGCATGATGAACATAGATAACCTTAAGCATATTTTTGAACCGCAGTTATTGCAGGAAATACAACAGTTCGGCATCATTCAGCATTTTAAAGAAGGGGATCTGATTATGGATTACGGAAAGTACATCCGTATGATGCCCATTGTTTTAAACGGAACAATAAAAGTGTACCGCCTGGATGAAGAGGGCCGTGAAATTTTGTTGTATTATTTATCCAGCAGCGAAAGTTGTTCTATGGCTTACAGTTGCTGTATTGAAGCAAAGAAGAGTGAAGTAAAAGCCATTGCAGAAGATGATGTGGAGCTGATAGCCATACCCCATATTAAACTGGATGAATGGCTTTGTAAATATTCCAGCTGGAAAAACTACATCATGCGTAGTTTTAATGAACGCTTTATTGAATTATTGAAATCAATTGAAAGTATTGCTTTTCATAAACTGGATGACAGGCTGATAGAGTACCTGAAAGATAAACAGCGCATCACCGGATCCAGCGTTATAAAAGCATCGCATAGTTTAATTGCAGATGAGCTGGCAACATCAAGGGTTGTAATATCCAGGTTATTGAAACAACTGGAAAACAGTAAGAAGATAATTTTATACCGTAACGAAATAAAATTGTTGCCGGCTTTAGATCAGTGATCACAAGTACTTAAAAAAAAATCCCCGGTGCATCGGGGATTTTTTTTTATTGAGTATCATCATTTTTTTATTATCATTTTTTGTAGCTGGGTTGTTTCATTTTTTACAACCAGTATATATGCTCCCGCAACAATTGTTGGGTTAAGGTAAATTGAATAAGCGCCTGCATTTTTAATTTCCAATGTACCAGCCTGCACAAGCTGCCCGGCAGTATTTATAATGGTATAGTTGTATAATCCTTTTAATGCGGCACCAGCATACAAATCTATATTGGTTGTAACCGGATTGGTAATTACATAAAACTCTTTGCCTGCGGTATTTGCCGAAACAGTTACTATGTGTGAATAATTTACCTGGCTGCTCAGGTTATTTATTTTTAAACGGTAGAAAGCTGTTCCGTTTAAAATTTTCCTGTCATCATAACTGTAAAACTCGGTGCCGTTTCTGTTATAAGGCAAATGAACATGTATGGTATAAAAGCTGATACCATCATCGCTGCGTTGCAATTCGTAATTGGCAACATTCATTTCGCTGCCAATGGTCCAGTTAAGTTTGGTATAATCGGTCATCCGCCCGGCGGTAAAACTTATAATTTTTAATGGAAGTGTGTAGGAGACACTGCCAAAAGTAAAATTCCTGTTGAATGCTGAAACGCTGGTTGATGTTACATTGCCCGTTGTTAAAGCGCTTCCGGTTGCAGTGCCGCCAATGCCTCTCCAGAAAATGCCGTCAAAATGAGCAACTCTTATATCTGATACCATTAAATTAGGAAAAGGAATCTTACTGTGATCCCAGTTCATGGCAACCTGTGCAGCAGCTCCGCTTATTTTATTGATGGTCCAGTATTCGGCACTATCAACATACACCAATGGATTATAAAGAGCATACCGGTTTGGCGTTGTTGGGCCGTTATGCCTTATAGTAAATTCTCCTGATGCTGTAAGGTTGGTTAAGGCAATTGATCTTTCATAAATTGCATTGCCCACCGGGAAAGTAAAATTGCTGCTGCCCATTTTTTTAACCCAGCCGTTTACATGGCGGGCATCGCTGCTGCCTGTGTAAGATGAGCCGGCTTCATAAATCATATAATTGGGCGTGGCAGAAGTGGTTATCATGCCTGCTGTGTAAGTATGTGTGCCGCTTACGCTGAGGTTATTATTAAGGGTGAAACCTGCCGTATTATTGGTAACCAGGTTGTATGTTTTAAAAACCTGTGTGCCACTGATTGTTTGTGCTGCACTTCCATCCAGGTAAAGTGTACCTGTGCCTGCCGACATGGAAGATTGACTATTGGTAATATCTCCCTTTACATAAAGACTGCCATTATTAATAAGATTACCTGCAGAGCTGTTTGTGAAATTTGAAAACCCGGATACAGATGCATCCGAATATATTTGAAGGTTGCCGGTATTGGTTATACCTGTCTGTGCAGTTGCATATCCACAGGAAAACAGGAAAGTAATTTGTATGATCGCCTTTTTCATGTTTGAATTTTTGCTTCTTTATTATTGGGTATTTACATGCCACTGAATATCCTGTATCTTAACCACTTGACCCGCATTTGATGGATTTGAATAATAAATCTCGAAATAATCTCCTGGTACTATATCTGGTAAATAGGCAATAAATGAAAATGGAAACGGTTGATTTAATGTTGTGACCCTGATCGTTGTTTCACCATATCTTATTGCAGAATTACCGTTTTTCACAATAGTAATTGATATATTCTGATTGCTGTTATTTATAGAAAGATTTCCGGAAATAATGAATATTCCATTTGTACTGTTCGCAGGCTGATAGGTTATTTTGTTGCTGGCAATGGTCCACTTGCAGGTTTCAGAAGAGGTGTTTGTACCCCAGTCAGCTTTATACCATGTATTTATTGTGGTTAAGGTTTTAGTAGTATTGCTATTTATTACATTAATAAAGCAAAATGGTTTTTTATCTCCTACACCGGCATTGCTTTCCAGAATAGCATTTGCATCTCTTCCGTCATTCCTGGTAAAATCAAATCCCTCGATATATTTTCCTGTATTGTTCCATGTATTTCCTGTGATAGATATACTTGTTATTGATGTAAAAGTAGCGGGCTGATAAAATATTGCAGTATCGCCGCTTGCACCATTATAATATCCTCCGGATGCTAACTGGATGGTTGCGGCCGAACCTTTACTCAAATTTATGCCGTAATTACAACCAATAAAATCAGTTTCTGCCACTTTAACTACTACTCCGGCAACAGCTCCATGAATCAGGATACCATTTTTCTGCGCATTGGAAATGTCCGTTTCAAATACCCAAAGCTCAGCATCTGTTGAATCTAAAATAGTATTATAAAACCTGTCAAATGAGCAATCTTTTACTTCATTGTAAGTGCCGCTTCCTAAAAACCTGATGGCATCTTCACCAGCAGATGTTCCATAACCTGCCAACGCAGTAGCATCAAAAACAAGCATTTTAAAATAAGTTTCCGTAAGGCACCGAAACATGGGCTTGCCTGCTAAACCGGAAGCTGCAGAAATTGTGGAAGAACCATAGGATAATCCCTGGATGGTAAGTGAATATGGCAGATCAATCACGATCGTTTCTGCAAGTGCAAAATTTTCATGCGCCAGCCTGATAACAACGGAGCCTGCCATGTGCAGGTTAAGGAAATCAATGGCTTCCTGTATGGTAGTCCAGCTGCTGTTTTCGTCAATATCCAGTATATGATCTTCAATATTTTTCGTTGCATCTTTGATGACCCAGTTAGTGCCGGAAACAATAAATGTTTCACCTTTATACCTGGTGAGTTTTGAATCGGCTATGCCGTCAATAGTTGCCCCACCGTTTCCTACAACGGTAACAAGATCGGTATGTGTTCCCATATTCTTGACGGATATTTCCATCCCATTATCGGCAGATGTTACAGCTGGTAATGTTAACGTGATATCGTTACTCGCCATAACAAGGTTTTCGGCTTTTGTTAATGTGGCATTGGCTGTTTTAGTAACCAGGTTCTTTTCCCCGTTTCCTAATTTTTTCCATTCGGTGCCATTCCAGTAATAATAACCATCGGTTAAAGTTCCGCCGCTGCTGAATACCAGCATGCCTGCGGGAACGGTTCCTGTAAGTGGTGCAACAGCACTGAGGCTGTTTAATGCTACCCTTGGCGGAAGAAAACCTTTGTTAGTGCTTTCTAACTCTAATAAAGAATTGGCATTAATTGTGCCCGGGTTATTCCCAATCTTAACCTGTGCATTTACAAATATGGAAAGCAGCAGGACAGGAATGAGTAATATTTTTTTCATAGGATGATGATTGTAAATGAAAATTGGATATCTGTTTTATTATTTATAGTTCAAGGTTTATACCGATCAACAAATTTATTTTTTTGTCAAAAGGGCTGAATACGTAAACCGGGATGTTTATTTTTTTTATGTTAAACCCAATCAAAACGCCATATTCAGTTTCAAGCCGTTCTTTATATACCTTAGTTAATTGGGTGCTTACTCCTGTGTAAAACCATTTAACAGGCTCGTATCCTATTTCTGCCCAGGTATAAAAAAAATTTTCACTTGCCCCGTTTTTGCTTGCTGTGTATTGTGTTTGTACAGAAATAAAGAATTTTTTATAATCAGCATCTGCATTTAATGCAACCGAACCGCCGTTAAACCTGCCAAACACCCAGCCCAACATGGGTGTTATTGAATAGCTTAAAGCACTATCATGGCTGAAATTTTTGCCTATATACACCGATGCTGTTTTGCGTTCTTCATAATTATATCTAAACTCTGTATATAATCCTTTTTTTCCTACCCGGTGTATTATGGGCATCCATACAAAAGGATCATTTTTGCTTGATAAATTATAATTTTCAAACCCAATTTTGGTTTGAGCATTCGCATTAAGCTGCATCAATATGCTCCATATGATAATCAATAAGTTCTTCTTCACTTTCAACAATTTTAACTTTGGCGTTTTGAATTTTTTTATACAATGAAATCTCTCTCAGAAAAGGGTTCCAGTAAAATATCAGCCGTTCAATAGGTTTCCACAGCACTACCCAGCTGAAAACATCAATGGCATTGCTGAATATAGAATGTATCCGGTGATCCTGTCCGAACAGCAATGGTAAAACACCCTGGCAGAACATAACAATCAGAATACTTACGCACAACAGGATGTAATTTTTCTTTTTAAATTTATTGAACTCGTGTTCTTTTAATTTTTGCAGTAAATAATAATGCCTGCGTATGGTTTTAATAAGCGGTTCAACCATAAACCGCATACTGCCTGTATCGCAACAAAAAACCTTAAAATCAATTTCGGTGTACCTGCTGGCATTGGCAATAGAAGTATCCAGATAGTCTTTAAATTCCTGACCCAGTTGCCTTTTATCTAACCGGGCGGGATCATGTGGGTTGAAATAGTGATTAATGCTGTTGGCATCAATCCGTAAATAGATACTTATTTTTCGTTTTGCTATCTTCCGCATAGTAGGATATTTGGATTGGTGCGAATCCTGATTCACCAAACCAAAACGGATTACTCCAAAATAAAGTGTTCAGAAGTGTATAGAATAAACCCCTGTTTTAGCGTAGAAAAAAAGCTACAATAAGGTAAACCTTTTGCATTTAATTTTGCCCCCGGTATTTAATTTTGAGTAACCAAGGCCTAATAATCTTATATTGTAATAATTATTTACAGTATTAATGCGTTATTACTGTCTTTGCCGATACTCAAATTGTGTTTCAAGCCTGATTCAAGAATGATAAACAAGGATTCTTTTAATAAAGAAAGCAAAATTAATTTGACGGGCCGTAATGCTACAGTTGCATCACTTTTAAACAGGCATGTGCTGTTTGGCATTTTGGCTTTTACCATTCTTGCAGCTTTATCTGCTTCGCTTATATATCAGCAATACCGCATCTTTAAGCAGGAACAAAAGAAACAAGGATATATTGTTGCAGAACATGCCAAAGAAAAACTGCAGGAAGCACTCGCCAATAGTTTATCAGCAACAAAAATCCTTTCATTTTTTATTGATCAAAACGGAGTGGTTAAAAACTTCGACTCTGTTGCTGCACAAATATTAAGTACCAATAAAGGGATAGATGCTTTGGAATTGGTACCTGGCGGTGTTATACAGCATATTTATCCCTTGCAGGGAAATGAAAATGTCATCGGCTACAATATTTTAAAAGATTCAACAAGGAGCAAAGAAGCGCTGAGAGCGATTGAAAAAAATGAGTTGTTTTTTTCGGGGCCATTTAATTTAAAGCAAGGAGGCTTCGGCATTGTGGGAAGGCTGCCTGTTTTCAGAAATGGGAAGTTCTGGGGATTTTCTGCAGTAGTTATTAAAATGGCCACTTTATTAAAAACAGTGGATATAGACACCACAGGTAAAAACGGGTATTATTTTCAACTTTCAAAAATTAACCCAGGTACCGGCAAAAATGAATTTTTTATCCCACATGCAACAAAGCCATTAAAGGATTATGCAATTTATGTAGAACTGCCTATTGGCGATTGGAAGCTATCTGTAGAGCCGGTGACAGCAAATAAAGGGTTCATACAAATTTTAATTCTTGGTATAATCGGTTTATTGTTTTCTGCTTTCGGTGGTTTATTTGTGACTACCATTTTACGAAGGCCCGAAAAACTGGAGAGGCTTGTTAAAGAACGCACCAGGGAATTAAAAGGAAGCGAAAAAAAATACCGCTCGGTGGTTGAAAGGGTTTCGGATGCTTTTATAGCCCTGGATGTAAACGGGGTTTACACTTATGTAAATGAAAAAGCAGGTGAAATATTATCTAAAAAACCGGAAAACCTGGTAGGAGAAAATATCTGGGCCGAATTTCCCGAAACTGTTCACCAACCATTTTATTATGCATGCCACAGGGCTATGCAAATGCAGGAATACCAGTACGTAGAAGAGTTTGACCCGCATTTAAATAAATGGATCGAGAATCATATCTATCCTTCAAAAGACGGGCTGACTATTTTTTTTAAAGATGTTACCGAAATTAAACAGATAACACTTGCATTAAAAAATAACGAAGAAAAATACCGGTCGCTGATAGAACAGGCCTCGGATGGAATTGTAATTACAGATCTGGAAGGTGTTATTCTTGAAGTGAATAACAGTATTAAAAAGATGATTGGATATGAGGAAGAAGAAATGATCGGCCATTATCTTGCCAAATATTTACCCGAGCCGGATATTGACGCAACACCTTTAAGAATAAATGAATTGATGCGGGGTAAAAGCCTTTTGTATGAAAGAAAGCTTGTAAAAAATGACGGAACGCTTATAGATGTGGAAATAAATTCCAGGATGGCCAGCTCTCATACATTGATTGGTTTTATAAGGGATATTACCGAAAGAAAGAAACATGAAAATACACTACTGTACCAGGCAAGGCTGCTTGAAAGTGTTTCAGATGCCATTGTATCGCTGGATATGAACCGCTGTATTGTAAGCTGGAACAAAGCATGCGAAGATTTGTTTGGATTTACTGCCGATGAGGTAATTGGAAAAAGAGTACCCGAACTGATAAGTTTTGAATATCCCGATACAAATAATGAAGCCGTATTTAAGCAGGTATTTACCGAAGGGAAATGGAAAGGCGAATTTAATTTTATACATCCAAAATCCGGAGAAAAGATACATCTGTTAAGCGGGATCAACCTCTTAAAAAACAAAGCAGGTATTGTAAATGGTTTTATTATTACCAGTAGCAATATTACCGAAAGAAAAAAAGTAGAAGAAGAGATCAGAACATCCAAAGAGCGGTTTGAATTGATAGCCGAAGCTACCAACGATGCCATTTGGGATCATGATTTTACAAAGAACGAAACCTGGGGCAATAAAAAATTATATAACCTCTACGGGCTTGCAGCTGATCAGAAAATTAATTTTGAAATGTTTTTAGAACACATTCATCCGGATGAAAGAGCAAATATTTTAACCAGGATGAAGCAGGCTATGGATAATTCGGAAAGTTCATTGTCGGAAATTTTTCTTTTTAAAACGGACGATGGGTATAAAACATTTTTTGACCGTGCTTATATCAAGTACGACGATGCCGGTAACCCCATCAGGATATTAGGTGCTATGCAGGATATTACCGAAAGAGAAAAAGCCGCCGAAATACTACAGCAGTCTGAAAAAAAATACAAGCTGCTTTTCAATAATAATCCGCTGCCGATGTTGATGACAACGATACCAGAACTGGATTTTATTGATATTAATGAGGCTGCAATAAAACAGTATGGCTATACCAGGGAAGAGTTTTTGCAAATGAATTCAAGAAGTTTACGGCCTGATGAAGATGTGGAGAATTTTATAAAGGAGGTAGAAAAAATGCAGGCAGGTGTTATCAACACAAGAAACTGGCGCCACAAAAGAAAGGATGGCAGTATTATACAGGTAGAAACATACAGTCATCAGATTATGTACGAAGGGAAAATGGTATGGCTTGGATTAATACATGACGTAACCGAAAAGTATGAGGCTAAGGAGTTGTTGCAAAAATCGTATGAAGATATTCGCCAGCTGGTATCCAACCTGCAAACGATCAGGGAAGATGAACGAACCACCATTGCACGGGAAATACATGATGAACTGGGGCAACAACTTACCGGGCTGAAACTGGACCTGCATTGGCTTATGCGAAAAATGAACAGCACCGATGATGAGATTACCGGCAAAATGAAAGAGAGTATTGAACTGATCAATGCAACAATAGGTTCGGTAAGAAAAATATCTACAAACCTGCGGCCAAGCATTCTTGATGACCTTGGTTTATTGCCGGCTTTGGAATGGCATGGCGAAGAGTTTGAAAAACGCTCAGGTACAAAAGTTGTGTTTGTAAATGATGTTGGTGATATCATGGTGTCTCCACAGGTTGCTACAGGTATTTTCAGGATATACCAGGAACTGCTTACCAATATAGCCCGGCACGCAAATGCCAGCCTGGTAAAGGCTTCTTTAACTAAAGATGAAGACAGATTGTATTTCAGCATAAAGGATAACGGTGTTGGGGTTGATACAGAAACTATAAAAAATAAAAAAACACTGGGTTTATTGGGCATTAAAGAACGCAGCCTGCTTTTTGGCGGCACCTATGAATTTATAAGCAAACCGGGCGAGGGTTCTGTAACTACTATATCTATTCCGTTACAACATGTAAAAACCAACATTTAAAACTAAAAACATGCTGCGTATTTTAATTGCCGATGACCACACTGTAGTTAGAAAAGGGTTGAGACAGATTTTGCTGGATGAATTTTCAACAGCAGAAATTGAAGAAGTGGCCGATGCTGAAGCGTTGATACAAAAAGTGATGACTGCAAAATGGGATGTGGTTGTAAGCGACCTGTCTATGCCCGGCCGCAGCGGATTGGATGCCCTGCAGCAAATTAAGCTCAGTCATCCCAATTTGCCGGTACTCATTTTAAGTATTCATCCCGAGGAGCAATATGCTTTGCGTGCACTTAAATCAGGTGCTTCGGGCTATTTAAGTAAAGATACCGCACCCGATGAACTGGTAAAAGCAGTACAAAGAGTGCTGCTGGGAAAAAAATATATACCGCAGGGAATTGCCGAAAAACTGGCCGGCACCATTTCTTCAGATACGTTAATCAGCCCTCATGAAAACCTCAGCGACCGGGAGTTTGATGTAATGAAGCTTCTGGCAAACGGTAAATCAGTTTCGGAAATTGCCGATATGCTTTCTCTAAGCGCAACCACATTAAGTACTTACCGAACCAGGATAATGGCTAAAATGAATTTGAAATCCAATGCAGACCTTACCAGATACGCAATTGAAAACAAGTTGATTTAAATTATACTGAGGTTGATCAGCTGTATATTCTGTCAAACGCAGTTTTGTATTTTTCCATAATAACCTTACGCTTCAATTTAAGGGTTGGGGTAAGTTCGCCGCTGTCAATGGTCCATTCGTTGGGCAGCAGTTCAAATTTTTTGATCTGCTCCACATGGTTAAAAAATTTATTGAAAGAATCAATCAGTTCTTTATACAGGTCCAAAACCTTTGGATTGTGAATGGCATCTTCAATAGTAGTAAAAGGTATTCCCTTATGCAGCATCCATTCTTTTAAATTGATAACAGACGGTACAATTAAAGCACCCACAAATTTTTGTTCGGCACCAACCACCATCATCTGCTCAACAAAAGGTGATTCCTTCATTTTATTTTCAATGGGCTGTGGAGCCACATATTTACCGCCACTGGTTTTAAACAACTCTTTTTTACGGTCGGTTATTTTTAAATATTTACCATCTTCAAAAACACCAATATCACCGGTATGTAACCAGCCATCTATAATGGTTTCAGCTGTAAGGTCGGGCCTTTTGTAATAACCCATCATCACACTTGGCCCCTTCACACAAATCTCTCCATCAGCTTCCAGCTTTACTTCCTGGCCTTCAATAACCAAACCTACGGTGCCAAATTTGGTACCACCTTTTCTACGGCAGTTAACACTTATTACCGGGCTGTTTTCTGTTGGCCCGTATCCTTCATAAATCGGAATTCCCGCTGCGGTAAAAATCCTGATCAGTCTTACCTGGCAGGCCGCACCACCGGTTACTATCAGTTTTATATTCCCGCCCAATGCCTCACGCCATTTGCTGAAAATTAATTTATTGGCCAATGCCAGCTGTATATTATACCAAATGCCTTTTGATTTTACATTATCGTATTCATTTGCCAAAGCTACCGCCCAGTAAAATAGTTTTTTCTTTATACCGGTAAGCTCAGCACCCTTTGCCATTATTTTTTCGTAGGTTTTTTCAAGCAGCCTGGGCACGGTTGAAAATAAAGTTGGTTTTACTTCTTTTAAATTTTCGGCAATAGTGTCTAAATTTTCGGCATAATAAATAGAAGCACCACTGCTTATGTAAATAAGCGAAACCATTCTTTCAAAAATATGATTGAGGGGTAAAAAACTAAGTGCCCTTCCATCCAGGTCATCGGTAAAAGGAAAACTGTTTTTGGCGTTGATTACATTGGTAACAATATTGCGGTGGCTTAGCATTACACCTTTTGGAGTGCCTGTGGTGCCAGATGTGTAAATGATGGTGGCACAATGTTCGGCCTTGATGGTTGCTTTTATGGCTTCCATCTTTTCAAGATCAGCAGCAGTAATATCTGCAATAAGCGTTCTCCAGAATGTTACATCCGGTAATTCATCAAAACTATACACATTCACCAAACTGGGTACATTGTCTTTGATGATATTTACTTTGTCTAAAATATCCTGGCCGCTTACAAATACATGTTTAATGGTAGCATCATTAAAAATAAATTCAAGCTCATTTACATTGGTAGTAGGGTAGATGGGGCAAATGGCAGCACCAATTTGCTGGCAGGCCATATCAAGCATCAGCCATTCGGGACGGTTCTTCGAAATAAGAGCGATCTTATCCTGGTTTTCAATGGCCATATCATGGCCGCTTACTCCAATTTTCATCAGGCCGGTGCTCAGTTTATTAATCGTTTCTTTTACTTCGGCTGTGCTGAAGTTTCTCCACTTACCGTTTTCTTTTCCGTTAAACATATCCGGTTTTGGAAACCTGTTTAACTGAAAATCGATGTAATCAAAAATTCTGGAATGTTCATTCATATAGCAATGGTTCGTTTGGGTATTTATTTATTCTGATTTTTTAATTTTTCATATTCACGCTCGGCTATGGTGTCTTTATCAGTTTTATAAGCTCTTAAAAATTTAAAAACAAGGCCAATGCCTAAACCCAGCATAACCCATAGTGGCCAAGGCGTTCCTCCATGATAGCCGTGGCGGCCACTGGTAAGATACCAGATAACCCAACAGATACCTGTTGTTACCACAAATCCAATAAGGCTGTTTTGAAAATCGGCCCGGCGTTTGGCAAGCTGCCATAATTTTTCATCACGTTGCTCTTCCATAAAAGATATGTTTAAGCAACAAGTTAATAAAAAATAGCCATTTCCACATTAGTTGGAGAAATACGAAAACAAGGCTTTTATTTATGGTAGTATTGGCCGGCCGGCACTTTAAATATTCTGTCCTGCAGAAAACGGTTAAGGGCAGTATACTCTTTAAGATGATCAGTGATCCATTTCTGATAGGCCGGCATGTTTTGCTCAGTTGCAAAAACCCATTGGTTGTATGCTTCAAACAAGCCTTCCTGAATGTATTGCTTATGCAACTGGAATAATTTGTATGGAAATTTTGTTGCATAGTTTGCATCCCATTCTAAAATAAACCTGGTCCTCAGTATAGAAACGCTTTCGGTATTTATACCTGTTGTAAGCAACGGACTTTGCTTGTTCATTATTTTTAAATAAGCAAGCGTAAATGGGCTTTTGTCTTTATTGTTTTTTTCAACGTTGGCATCTGCAAATAATTTTTTGTAACCCTCAAATAAAATGTTTTTTATTTCGGGGGTATTTGCACTTTTGGGATCGATATTTATAAATATTTCGCCATACAGTAAACTCCACACTTTATCCATGGTAAAATAATAGTACTTGCTGGCATTGTAATAATTGCCTGCAAAACCAGGATCGTTCTCTATTCCTTTTTCCCATTCTTTAATAGCAGTAAAATCGTTTTTTGTCCAGAGTACTTTGCCCAGTTCATTGTACAAAGGACCGCTGTTAGGTAATTTTTTAATGCCTTTTCTGTAGGTATCCTCAGCGCCTTTGGAATCTTCCAGAGCCCAGTATGCATCTCCGGCTATCTGAAATATCTGGTCATCCACATCATTCCTGTCGAATAAGCGTTTTAAAACCTCAATACATTTATTATAATCTTTGGAGTAGTAATAATTCAGCCCCAGGTCTTTAACAATTTCAATGTTGCCCGGTTGTTTGCCGAGTGCTCTGTTAAGTATCAATATGGCATTTGCATAATCTCCCTTATGCATAAAGTCTCTTGCATTGTCTTGTAATTGTTTGGCATCCTGTGCAAACAAAATGGTTTGGCAGCAAACCGCAATCAGTATCAAAAAAAGTTTTTTCATCAAATGAAGTTACAATGAAATATTAAATAAGATTTCCGGCTATTAAACATTAACAGTGCTTACTCAGCTTCTGCATTGGCAATTAAATGTGTAAGCAATCCATCCCGCAATTTGGGTTCAAACCAGGTGCTTTTAGGCGGCATTACATTTCCGGTGTCGGCAATATCAAATAATTGCTGAATGGTTACCGGGTGTAAACTGAATGCCACAGCCATTTCACCACTGTTCACTCTTTTTTCCAGTTCGTGTAAACCGCGTATGCCGCCTATAAAATCAATGCGCTTATCTGTACGCTGGTCTTTTATATTTAGTACAGGATCCAGTAAATTATTTTGGAGAATGGATATGTCCAATACGCCAATCGGGTCTTCGGAGTAACTGCCTTCATTGGCTGTTAAACGGTACCATTGTTTATCCATGTACATACCTATTTCGTGCAGTTTTGCCGGAGAAAATGCTTTATCAGCTTTTTCTACTGCAAATTTATTTTTAATGGCCGATAAAAAATCTTCTGTGCTCAAACCGCCCATATCGCTAACTGCCCTGTTGTAGTCCATAATATACAACTGGTTAGATGGAAATAAGGTAGTTAAAAAAATATTGGCTCCCTCCGGTGCATCAGCACCAAGCGCTGCCCTTACTTTGGCTGCAGAAGCCGCACGGTGGTGGCCATCGGCAATATAAGTGCAGGGTACTTTTTCTTTAAAGAGGTTTGATATCTTTTCAATGGTATCATCGTCATTCACAATCCAAACGGTATGCTGAATATCATCATCAGCAGTAAAATTATACACCGGGCTTTTTTCTTTACATTTATTGATCAGCTCATCAATCTCGGCCACAGTGCGGTAAGCTAAAAAAACATTGCCGGTTTGTGCACCAGTTATTTTGATGTGATTGATCCTGTCTAATTCTTTTTCGGGCCGGGTGAACTCATGTTTTTTTATCAGGTCATTTTCATAATCATCAACCGAGCTGCCGCAAACCAACCCTGTCTGGCTTTTGCCGTTCATCTGCAACTCATATATATAGTAGCAGGCCTTGCTTTCCCTGAATAAAATATTGCGGCTTATAAAAGCATCCAGGTTTTCCTTTGCTTTTTCATACACTTCGGGTGCATGTGTGTCAATGCTTTCGGGCAGGTCAATTTCACCTTTGGTGATGTGTAAAAAACTTACATTGTTACCCTGTGCTTCTACCTTTGCTTCCTTGCTGTTCAGCACATCATAGGGCCTTGATGCTACCTGCTTTGCCAGTTCTGCTGCGGGCCTTAGTGCTTTAAAGGGTGATATGGTTACCATACTATTCTTAATTATATAAAATTGAATTATGCTTTTTGCAATGCAAACTCGTGCATTGCCTGTGTTAATACTTTTACGCTGCTTAATGGCAATGCATTATAAAGTGATGCCCTGAAACCGCCCACCAGCCTGTGTCCTTTAATGCCAACAATACCCTGCTCTTTTGTAAACCGTAAAAAAGATTCTTCCAGCGATGTATCGTTCATCACAAAGCAAACATTCATTTTACTTCTGTCTTCTTTATTTACAGTACCGGTAAAAAGCGGGTTATCATCAATAGCGGTATATAAGAAAGCAGCTTTTTCGTTATTTAATTTTTCTATAACAGCAACACCACCCTGTGCCTTTAACCATCTTAAGGTTAGCATACAAACATACACAGCAAAAACCGGCGGCGTGTTTAACATGCTGCCCTCCTTAATATGGTTGCGGTAATCCATAATGGTTGGAATAGTACGTTTTACTTTTCCTAAAATATTTTTATTAACCACCACCAGGTTTACACCGGCAGGCCCCATGTTTTTTTGTGCGCCTGCATAAATAAGGTCGAAGGTGTTAAAATCCAATACCCTGCTGAAAATATCGCTGCTCATATCGGCTACCAGGCTGTTGCTTGTTTTTGGGATATTTTGCCATTGTGTGCCGTAAATGGTATTGTTGGTGGTAATGTGCAGATATTTTGCATCGTTTGGCACTGCAAAATCTTTTGGTATATAAGTAAAGTTGGCCTCTTTGCTGCTGCACACAATTTCTACCTTGCCAAAAAGTTTTGCTTCTTTAATGGCTTTTGTGCTCCAAACGCCGGTATCGGTAAAAGCTGCTGTTTCTTTATCGTCCAGCAAATTCATAGGTACCTGCATAAATTGGGTAGATGCGCCGCCATGCAGAAATAAAACCTCATGGTCATCATCCAGCTGCATCAGTTCTTTCACCAATGCCCTGGCCTCATCCATCACTGCCTGAAAAATAGAAGTACGGTGGCCGATCTCTAAAATGGATAAACCGGTATCATTAAAATTGAGAACGGCTTTGGATGCTTCTTCAAAAACTGATTTTGGTAAAATGGAAGGGCCTGCATTAAAATTGTGAACGGCTGTCATGTGCTATAAATAAATTTTCAGACGCAAAAATACCCAAATCAAATCAATTGGCTTTATTGTTCTTCACGGCCGATCATTTTACCGCCTGAACTCCATTGTTTATTGAGGTTTTCAAATTCTTTAAGGTCGGCATCGGTAAATTTTTGGGTAACCAGTTCTTTCAGATCTGGCTGGCCTGCATTAACCCAGGCTGTGTACCAGAATGAGGCAATGGCATAAATTGATTGGCGCATCCGCCGCTCAATCATGCCATCCAGCATTTTATTATAGGCAATGGTAAAGGCAGATGAGTACTGACGGATAGTTTTACCATTCCTGTTTTCAAAAGCATATTTTTTATCGTCGGCAAATTTTTTGCTGAGTTCACGTTCGTAGGTTAAAACTGTATCGGCAGCCCGGGCGCTTTCCAAAACACGTTTCCAAATAAAATCGCCGGGGTTTTGTATGTATTCTGCCTTGCCAATAAAAAAATCAAATTCCTTTTCGGCCAGCAACTCGGGCACCCGGCTTTCCCAAAAACCATGAATGCCTTTTTGATTGGTAAGCTGCCCGTTGTGATTACTGCTGGCATGCAGCGGTACATGTGCATCCGAAATATAATGGCCTATCTCGGCACTGCATTTCATGATGAGGCTGTAATTCTTTGCTTTAAATGCATCTGTTAACCGGTGCAGCATGGTTTGTACGTGCCAGGGCACAATGCCATGCAGCCTTAAAGAATCTTCTCCAAATTTTTCAACGGCATCAGTCCATTTGCGGGGCAGGTTTGTGTATGGATAAGCGCCGTAATGATCAATATCAATATAATGCCTGGGGCCTTCATCAGGCAGGGCGTATCTTCTTTTATCGGGGTCAATGGCATGTTCGCTTAAAAAGACAATATTGGGTTTAAACAAAACCATCATCTCTGGAGGCAATAAAAAAACAGCGAAGTAATTTATTTTTTGATGAGCGTAGAATCCCCAGCAGTAAACTTGTTTGCTGATTAGCAGTAAAATAAAAAATGGTAATAGAAACCGGATAGCTTTTTGCATGGTACCCCGATTAAGCTATTTAAAAATACAATTTATTTTTTGGTTTCATCGTCGTCAATATCGGTAACACCGCCACTTACAGCAAATTTCATGGTTTGCGAGGCGCTGATATTATCTATAAGCCGCACCCTGTTTTTGGGGATAACATATACATTGCCTGCAATGGAATAGGCCATGGGTACATATACTGTTACATAATCTTTCAGGCCAAAATCCACCATATCTTCCCTGGTAACAAAACCAAAACGCCACACATCATTGTCGTCAACATTGGCAAGTACATGTTTGGTAAACTTTTTATGCTCGCCGGCAAATGCTTCAAAAAAATCACGGGTGGTAGCATAAATGTGCTTAATGCCCGGAGTTTTTTCAAGCAGCTTATCAAAAAAACTTACAAAACGGCTGGTAATAAAAAAAGAACTCACATAGCCGATTATGATCAAAAATGCGATAATGATCACAAACCCAATTCCATAATTTCTTACATGCACAGTGCCTTGTGCATCTGTATAGGAAAAAATGGGGATCAGGCTGTCGATAGAAGAAACTGCCCAATACAGAAAATAGGCAGTAATAGTTACCGGGCCTAAAATAAGCAGCCCTTGCAGAAAATACTGTAGCAGTTTTTTATAGTTGAAACTCTTTTGCATAACGATTTATTTACGTACCAAAGATAATTGTTTAAAAAGGTATTGCTGTGTGTACCATTAATCATCAGATAATGCCGTTTATTAAAAAATTGTTACGAATTGATAAAAAACCTGATGGAAACTATGGTTACATTAAAAGTTTCCTTAGTTTTGCATCCGATTATGACAGAAACAGATACAAAATCAAGAATTCAGAAAGCAGCACACGACCTGGTGATGCGATACGGTATACGCAGCGTAAGTATGGATGATATTGCCAATAACCTGGGCATGAGCAAAAAAACCATTTACCAGTATTTTAAAGATAAAGACGAACTGGTAGAAGCCGTGGTAGACGAGGTTATATCAACCAACCAATATGCCTGTAAAGAAGATATTGACAAATCAGAAAATGCAGTGCATGAGATTTTTCTGGTGATGGAAATGATGGCCGAGATGTTTAAGACCATGAATCCATCCATACTGCATGATATGCAGAAATACCATCCAACAGCCTTCAGTAAATTCAAAAAACATAAAAACGAATTCCTGTATAACGTGTGTACACAAAACATGCTGCGTGGTGTACAGGAAGAGTTATACCGGCCCGAAATGGCAGTAGATATTTTATGCCGGTACCGGGTAGAAACTATGTTTATCCCCTTCAATCCTGAATTTCAGCAAAGCTTAAAACACAGTTTGGCAAAAATTGAAGAAGAGATACTGATGCATTTTCTTTTTGGGCTGGTATCACAAAAGGGTTACAAACTGATCATTAAGTACAGGGAACAAAAAGAAAAAGAATCGGCAAAAAAATAAAAAGTAATAAAATAGTTGCGATGAAAAAATTAAAGAATTACAGCCTTTTAATCATATGCCTGCTGGCTTTGAATATAACAAATGCACAAACAGTAAATTCATTTACAGTGCAACAGGCAGCTGATTATGCCAAAAAGAATTCGGTACAGGTAAAAAATGCGCTGCTGGATATTTTAATACAGAAGCAAACCAACAAGGATATTACTTCTATTGCATTGCCGCAGATTGGTGGATCAGCCTCGGTAAATGATTACCTGCAAATACCAACTACGCTTTTACCTGGCCAGATTGTTGGACAGCCCGTCGGTACTTATGTGCCTGTAAAATTTGGCACCAAGTGGAACGCTTCGGCAGGTGTATCGTTGAGCCAGATTGTTTTTGACGGCCAGGTATTTATTGCATTGAAGGCACGCAACGGCACCATTACTTACCAGGAACAGATAGCCAAACTTACAGAAGAGAGTATTATTGCCAACGTACATAAAGTGTATTACCAACTGGTTACCGGTAAAATACAAATTGAATTGCTGGATGCCAACATTGGCCGCCTTGAAAAACTAAAACGTGATGTACAGATCATGTACGATAATGGCTTTACCGAAAAAGTAGACATTGATAAACTTGCTGTACAGCTTGCCAACCTGCAAACAGAAAAGCTGAAGGCGAACAACCTGATAGCAAATGGATACTCGGGTTTGAAAATGCTGATGGGTATGCCAATTAAAGACAGCCTGGTACTTACAGATACACTTGACGACAACAAAATAAGAGAAGGTGTGCTGGAAGCAAGCCAGTATAAATATACCGACCGTAAAGAATTTCAGATAATAGAAACAGCAAATAAACTGAACGGATTGAATGTAAGAAGATATAAACTGAGTGCGATACCCTCTTTCAATCTTGTAGGTAATTATTCCCTGCAGGCGCAACGCAGCAAGTTTGATTTTTTTGGTAAAGGAGATTGGTTCAGCACTTCCTACATTGGGTTACAAATGCATGTGCCCATCTTTAATGGCTTTGCTTTAAAAGCCAGAACACAAAAAGCAAGGCTTGAGCTACAGAAAACGAAAAATCAAACTGAGGCATTAAAAATAAATATTGATGCTGAAGTTGAGAGCGCTAAAAACAATTTTGTTGCAGCCATTGCCTCTATGGATTTTCAAAAAAAGAATATGGCATTGGCCGAAAAGGTATACGGACAAACCAAAAAGAAATATGAAATAGGCACCGGCTCTGCCACCGAAATAAATACTGCACAGCTTGATCTTAAAACAGCACAAACCAATTACATCACGGCTTTATCAGATGCCATACTTGCAAAAATTGACTTCTTAAAAGCCACCGGAAAATTATAATTAAACAGACCAACTATAAACAGATGAAAAAAGCAACACAAATTTCCATTGCAGTACTTACGATGTTTTTAATAGCATCATGCGGTAACAGCTCAAAAGACGGAGCGGCAGCTATTAACGATAAAAAAGCTGCCATTGAAAAACTGAAAGCCGATAAGACCAAAACGGATGAAGAAATTAAAAAACTACAGGCAGAGCTGGAGAAGCTTGACACAAATGCTGCCAATGCAGCTAAAATAAAACTGGTTGCTGTTACTGCCGTAACCACGGAAGATTTTAAGCATTATATCGATTTGCAGGGTAAGGTTGATGCTGAAAACATTTCTTACATATCGCCCCGTATGGGCCCTGCGCAGGTAAAGGCTGTGTATGTTTCCCAGGGACAGGCAGTTAAAAAAGGCCAGTTACTGTTAAAGCTTGATGATGCCATTATGCGGCAAAATGTAATTGCGGCAACACAGCAATTAGAAGGAATAAAAACACAATTAGGCTTTGCCAAAAACCTATACCAACGACAGCAAAACCTTTGGAAGGAAGGAATTGGTACCGAAGTACAGTTGATTACAGCAAAAACAAATGTAACCGGCCTGGAAAATCAATTGTCTGCCGCAGGCGAAAATATAAAAACACTTCAGGAGCAATTAAAGACTGCAAATGTTTATAGTGATGTAACCGGTATTGCTGATATTGTCGCCATAAGGGTAGGAGAAACTTTTTCTGGAATGAGCGCTACCGGGCCGCAAATAAAAATTGTAAATACTTCTTCACTGAAAGTAGTTACCAATGTGCCCGAAAATTATTTAACCAGGATGCATAAAGGATCGCAGGTGCAGATATTTATTCCGGATGCAAACAAAACAGTTAATTCAACTATTTCGTTAATCAGCCAGTCTATTGATCCGCTGCAAAGAGGTTTTATTGCCGAAGCAAAAATACCTTACGATGCAGTGTTAAAACCAAGCCAATCAGCCGTGGTAAAAATATTGGATTATGCAGCAGCCAATGCTATTGTAATTCCGGTTAATGTTGTACAGAGCGATGAAACCGGTAAATATGTTTATGTAGTAAGCAAGAGCAGCAATGGCAAAACACTGGCACACCGTGTAGTAGTAACTATTGGCGAAGTGTATGGCGAAAGGGTTGAGATAAAAGCAGGCCTTAAAGCAGGCGATCAGCTGGTTACTGAAGGGTTTCAGAACTTGTACGAAGGGCAGAATATTACCACAACTATGTAATGGGTTCTTCGAAAAAATAAACAGAACTAACTTATTTTCTTTTTATAAGAAAGAGCCACTAAACAATTTTTATGAATTTCATTGAAGGAGTAAAAGAAAAATTTAAAGAATTTAAACCTACCAGCTGGGCTGTAAACAACCGTACTGCTGTGTACATAATTGCGGTGTTGATATCGGCTTTTGGACTTATCAAATTTACCACCATGCCCAAGGAGCAGTTTCCGGACATTGTGGTGCCAACCATTTCGATTGTTACTGTATATGCCGGTAATTCGCCCAAGGATATTGAGAACCTGGTAACCAGGCCTATTGAAAAACAATTGAAAGGCATCAGCGGTGCCAAGGTTAAAAAAATTACCAGTACATCGCAGGCCGATTATAGTTTGATTGTAACGGAGTTTGATACCGATGTAAAAACAGAAGTAGCCAAACAGAAAGTAAAGGATGCGATTGATAAGGCAAAAACAGATCTGCCAGACGACCTTACCTCTGAACCCGCTGTTGCCGAGTTTGCATTCAGCGAAATGCCAATCATGTTTGTAAACGTGAGTGGCGATTATGATGGCATAAAACTGAAGCAGTATGCTGATAAACTGCAGGATAAGTTTGAAGAACTTACCGAGATAACCCGTGCAGAAATAGTTGGTGCGCCGGAAAGGGAGATACAGGTAAATGTAGATCCGTATAAAATGAGCCAGGCCCGTATTAGTTTTATGGATATAGAAAACGCCATTAGCCGGGAGAACAGGGATATAACTGGCGGTACACTGGAGATAGGCGACATGAGACGCACCATAAAAGTGAAAGGACAATTTATCAGCGCATTAAATCTTAATAATATTGTGGTACGCAGCAGTGCACAGGGTGCTACAGTTTACTTAAGAGATATTGCAGAGTTAAAAGATACAATTAAAGAAAAAGACAGCTACGCCCGTTTGGATGGTAAGAATGTGGTAACACTCAATATCGTAAAACGTGCAGGTGAAAATCTTATCAATGCCGCAGATAAAATAAAAGGTATTGTGGAAGAGATGAAAGTGAAGGAAGAGTTACCCAAAGATTTGAAAGTTGTAATCACCGGTGATTTAAGTAAAGCCACCAAAACATCTTTTAACGAACTGGTAAATACCATCATCATCGGTTTTGTGCTGGTGCTCATCATCCTCATGTTCTTCATGGGTGTTACCAATGCATTTTTTGTGGCATTGAGTGTGCCTTTGAGTGTGTTTGTGGCATTTATGTTTTTGCCATTGGCAGATGGGATTATAGGAACAACCATTACACTAAATTTTATTGTACTCTTTGCATTGCTGCTTGGGCTGGGTATTATTGTGGATGATGCGATTGTCGTCATAGAAAATACGCACCGTATTTATAACAACGGCAAGGTCCCGATAGTCCGAAGTGCCAAGGAAGCCGCCGGAGAGGTTTTTATTCCGGTGCTGGCTGGTACTGCAACTACATTGGCGCCCTTCTTCCCGCTATTATTATGGAAAGGGCTGATAGGCAAGTTCATGATTTACCTGCCCACAGTGCTTATACTTACTTTGGCAGCATCGTTGATCGTGGCATTTTTCTTTAACCCTGTTTTTGCAGTAAGCTTTATGAAGCCCGAGGGCAAAGAATTTGAAAAGCCAAAGCGTGCCATCTGGACCAATAAACGGTTTATCATTTTTGCCATAGCCGGTGTTTTATTGCACCTGCCAGGCTTCCATGGTACCGCCAACTTCTTTTTAATGATGGCCTTGCTGATGATACTGAATGCATACGTTTTAAACGATGCCATACATGCTTTTCAAAAAAGAGTATTGCCTGCATTGATGAACCGGTACGAAAAATTATTAAAATGGATATTGGTTGGATGGCGGCCTGTATGGGCATTTGCATCGCTATTTGGTTTGTTTGTTATTTCTTTATTATTGTTGATGGCAAGAGGAAATAAATCAACCTTCTTCCCCAGCGGCGACCCTAATTTTATTTATGTGTATTTAAAATTGCCGGTTGGTACCGACATAAAATACACGGATAGTGTTACGCACTTATTGGAAGAACGTGTACAGAAAATTTTAGAGAAAGAATTGCCTACACAACCCGGTGGTATTGTAGAAAGTATTATTACCAATGTGGCTGTTAGTGCCAACAATCCAAGAGATAATAACAGAAGTGTGCAGCCTAACCTGGGCCGTATACAGGTATCGTTTGTAGAGTATGATAAAAGAGAAGGTAAAAAAACATTGCCTTTTAAAGAAGAGATACGCAGACAAATGACGGGCATACCGGGAGCCAGTATTGAAGTGGCACAGGAAGATGGCGGACCTCCAACTGATCCTCCGGTGAACATTGAAATACAGGGCGATAATTTTGAAAGCATTGCCAGGGTGGCCAGCGATCTGTCGCACTATATGGATACCAACCAGATCAATGGTATAGAAAACCTGCAGATGGATGTAGATCTAAACAGTCCGGAAATAAGTATTAATGTAGACAGGGAGAGAGCCATGATGGAGGGATTGAGTACAGCGCAGATTGGTATGGAAATACGTACAGCTTTATTTGGTAAAGAAGTAAGTAAATTAAAAGATGGCGAAGATGAATACAAAATTCAGTTACGTACGACAGACCTGGTGCGCCATAATATTACCGATCTGATGAACATGCGTATTACATTTATGGATATGAATACGATGCGGATAAAAAGTATTCCCATAAGTGCAGTGGCAAGTATTGATTATACAACGGCAACCGGTGCCATAAAACGTAAAAATGTAAAACGTACCATACAGTTACAAAGTAATGTACTGGACCCTACAATGGTAGGAAAAGTAAATGCCGAATTACAATTAAAGCTGGATGATTTTAAAACAAAGAATAAAATTCCAGCTGACGTTACTTTAAAACTAAGCGGACAAAGTGAGCAGGAAAAAGAAACACAATCATTTTTAGGCTGGGCACTGGCCATTGCCCTGGGAATTATTTTCCTGATATTGGTATTGCAATTCAACAGTATCAGTAAACCGTTTATTGTTATTACTGAAATATTCTTTAGCATAATCGGTGTATTCCTGGGTTATGCCTTAACCGGTATGACGATAGCAACGATCATGTTAGGTGTAGGCATCATTGCATTGGCGGGTATTGTAATTAAGAATGGTATTCTGTTAATAGAATTTACTGATGAATTAAGGGGCAGGGGCATGCGTACCAGGCATGCAGCTATTGAAGCCGGTAAGATTCGTATCATTCCGGTAATGCTTACTGCTATAGCAACCATACTTGGTTTGTTGCCATTGGCAGTTGGTTTTAATATCGATTTCGTTTCCTTCTTCCAGCACCTGAATCCGCATATTTTCTTTGGTGGCGATAGTGTGG
>JAOAUI010000452.1 GCA_030157685.1 Ferruginibacter sp.
ATCATATTCTTTGTGTGTAGTTTTCATGATCTTATCCCACCAGGTAAAATACAAACCATAATTACCCTTAAAATACTGGTGGTGCATATTGTGGTTTACAGATGTATTGAACCATTTAAAAAACCAATGCCGGTTGGCTCCTTTGGGAAATAACTCGAACCCAAGATGACCGTAAACATTATAAATGGTCATAAAAACAAGAAAGGATAAAATATGAATTAAATGCACCGGAAAGGTTAAAGCAAATAAGTAAATGATACCAGATTCAATAAAGGCTTCGGTTGGCTGAAAGGAAAAAGATGCCCAGGGTGATGGATTGGTGCTTTTGTGATGTACCACATGAAAAAATGAAAACAGTTTTGGATGATGCATGATGCGGTGGGCAAAATAGAAGTAAGCATCATGCACTACAAGCATCATTGGAAAAACCATCCAGAAATAAACCATGCTGTGTTGGTGTATATCACGATAAATGGTGGTATAGGGTTTAATGTACTGGTTGTTCAATACAAGTGGTGTTACCGAAAAAATGAGGAAGGTGAGCAGGGAATAAAATATCTCCCGGTAATAATCTGCTTTTGCGGGCCATTTTTTTTGAATTTTTGCAAAGAGCGCTTTGTTTTTAAGCAGTACATAAAAAAATAAAAATGCCAGGCCGCCAATAACCAGGTAGCGCACCACACTAAGTATAAAAACAAACAATACCTGTCCCCAGGTATCATAAGGTAAAATCATACGGGTTATTTATATTCAAAATAAATTTCGGTAGCACCATAGCCAAACTGAGGGCTGTATTGATTTACAAATGATTTTACTTCTTTCTTCAATCTTAAAATATCATGTATCTCATCACGCAGTTTACCAATGCCAACACCATGAATGATGGTTAAAGAAGGTTGATGATGTGCAACAGCCAGCTCATAATATTTTTCAAAAGCCTTTAACTGCATAGACAGTATTTCAAAATTACTAAGGTGCTTCCAGCTGTCGGTAAGTTTTTCAATATGCAGGTCAACCACGGTTCGTGCAGGCTCCAGGTTATGCCTGATCTTATTTGCATCATAAATGCGGAAGCCGGCATTGCCCAACCTGCCAAGATCAACTTTTTCCTCTACTAACTTATCGGGATAATCTTCAAACAGCGGGTAAGAAAAAGATGGTTCATTTTTTAACTGTATCTCTTCAATCTTTTTAAATAACTGTTTTGCTTTTAGTTTTAAGGATGTTTCATAATAGGGAGCTTTCTTTTTATCGGGCTCTTTTAGCGCAAATTCAAATTCAAATCTTGGGCTATCGCTCAGGTCTTCAAACCTTACATCATGCAGGTAAAAATCGCTTAATGGCTCCAGGGTATTTTTCAGCTGAAAATCGCTTTCGCCGCCGATCATTAAGTTATAGGTGAAAGTGTAAGCTGTTTCATTTTGATTGAGCAGGTAGAGTTTGAATTTCTCTACAATATCATCATCAAAAATATCTTTATCAAAAACAGGTATGAATGAAAGCTTAATGCCATTGCCCTCCTTTACTTTGGGCATTGCTTTTTCCTTTTGCACCTGGTCAATAAAAACCTTCTTCTTTTCGGCCTTAAATTTTTGAGAGAACATTTTAAAGTAGGGAAAGTCTATCTGGTCGGTATAGATGGGGAATTTTACGCCTTTAACTTCTACCAGTACCATTTTTTCGTTCATGATCTCCACTACACTACCTTCTTCATCGGTAAGCAGCACCAATATTTTATCGCCGGGTTGATATTTCATTTGTCTGAATGGGGATTTGGGATGATTACAGGGATTAATTGGATTAATGCCTGAAATCGATCTGTCTCATAAAAAAACGTCGCACAAAGGTACTAAAGTACAAGTCCCGAAATAAATTCGGGATGCCGATTTAACATCGGCAAGTGCAGGACATCAATGATGTTCAATAAAGATCAAATGTTTGGCCCAAATGAAAAACACGCAAATTAATTTGCCAGTTTACTTTTCTTATAGCCGTATAAAAAGTAAATGATTATTCCTATAACCAGCCAGCCTATAAACCATACCCAGTTGCTTTTGCTCATGCCGGTAAGCAGGTACATACAGGTTATTACACCCATTAAAGGGATGAGCGAATATTTTTTAACGAAGGCGAAAACCGCCAGCAGCAAGGCACTTGTCCAGAATACGATCAACGAGATATTGGTGATAGCCAGATCCATAAAAGTTTTTTTACCGGCTGTATAATCTGCATTTGCACTATAATCAAAATTAAACATGTCGGAAAAATAGGTTTTGGAAAGACTCCAGGCCATTATGATTGACCCAATCACGATCAATGGAAAAATAAACTGTCCGTTAATATATGGCAGATGAAACCTGCCGCCTAATTTTTCTTTGCGTGGAATAAGCAGTACACCTCCGCAGACAAGCACAAAAGCAAAGAGCGTTGCTATACTGGTGAAATCCAACACAAAGGTTTTATCTGTAAATAAAATAGGCACGCCTACAACCAAACCGGTAACAATAGTTGCGAAAGAAGGCGTTTTATATTTTGGGTGAATCTTTTGAAAAACCGGTGGCAGCAAACCATCCCGGCTCATGCTCATCCAGATACGTGGCTGGCCCATTTGGAAAACAAGTAAAACACTTGTCATGGCCACAACAGCAACAACTGCCACCAAAAACTGCATCCAGCCAACGTTAAGATTCTGTGGTTCAAAAATAAATGCCAGCGGATCGCCAACTCCATCAAAGCCCCTGTAATTAACTGCACCGGTTAAAACCAGGGTGAGTAAAATATAGATGATGGTGCAGATGACGAGTGATAAGATCATGCCACGTGGCAGGTCTCTTTGAGGATTTTTACTTTCCTCTGCCAAAACACTCACGGCATCAAAACCAATATAAGCAAAGAACACACTGGCAACAGCCATCATTACACCACTGAAGCCATTGGGCATAAATGATTTTACACCTTCGTCGTTTGGTGGTGTCCAGTTTGGAGTGAGCCCGTGTGAAAAAACAAGGTAACCACCAACAATAATAATGAGTGCCACCACCGCAATTTTTAATATCACCATTACATTGCTGAAGTTGCGGCTTTCTTTTATACCACGGTAAACCAGGTAAGTGATGAGGAAATTGATGACGAGGGCCGGCAAGTCGAGTATCATTCTTAATCCGCCAATAACCGGTGCATTGTTCCAGGCGGCCAGTTCATCGGCGTTGGTGCTGCCACCTTCAACAGCATGTTTGGCTTCCATATAACTGGTGCACAAATATTCGGGGATATGCACATTCATTTTTCCCATCAGCGAAGTAAAATAATCGCTCCAGCTGTATGCTACATAAATATTACCGATGGAGTATTCCATAATGAGCGCCCAACCAATAATCCAGGCAAATAACTCACCAAAGCTGGCATAGGCATAGGTATAAGCACTGCCTGCAACGGGAATGCGGCTTGCAAATTCGGAATAACAAAGTGCTGTAAAAGCACAGGCAATTCCGGTGATGATAAATAAGCTAACTACACCCGGCCCGCCATGAAACACCGCATAACCCAGGCTGCTGAAACTGCCGGCGCCTAAAATGGCGGCAATACCAAAAAAGGTAAGGTCACGTACAGTAAGCACACGTTTTAGGCCTCCGCCTCCATGCGGATCATCGCTACCCTCTGCTAAAATATTTTCGATTTTTTTTGTGCGGAATAATGAATTTGCCATGTTGGTTTCTGTTTTGGTAGAAGGAAATTAAGAAAAAAAATTTACAGTTGCTCATCAGCTTACTGTTTAAATTATTTTAAGGCTAACTCCTGACTCTTAACTCAAAACTACAGACTCATTTAACTCTCCCTCATCATCAAATAATCGGCAAGTTCCTGCAAAGGTTTTTTACGTACAGAGAGTACGGCCGTATCTTCCAGGTGTTTTAATGCTGTTTGCAGGTATATATTTTTTAATTCCTTTGCCCAATCATCTACTTTGCAGTCGCGGAAGATCTGCATTACTTTTTCTACTTTATCAGCAGGATTGGTTTTTATCAGTTCTTTCAATTCGCTTAACTGTGCAGGCTTTGCAGTTTCAAAAGCATGGATCATTAAAAAAGTTTTTTTATTGGCTACGATATCGCCCCCTACTTTTTTCCCAAATTTTTCAGGATCGCCAAATGCATCCAAATAATCATCCTGCACCTGGAAGGCGATGCCGAGGTTTTTCCCAAACTCGTACAAATGATTTTGGTTGCCTTCTCCTGCCCCACCTAAAATGGCGCCCAGCTTTAGGCTTGCAGCAACCAGCACCGAAGTTTTTAAAGTGATCATGTACACATATTCATCCATGCTCACGGTTTCTCTTTGCTCAAAATCCATATCCAGTTGCTGGCCTTCGCAAACTGCACTGGCCGTGTTGTTAAAGAGGTACAACACTTTCTGCAATTGCGCCAGCTTTATTTTATTGAGGTATTCGTATGCTTTTACAAACATCACATCGCCTGCAAGTAAGGCAGTAGATTCGCCATATTTTGTGTGTACGGTTTCCATGCCGCGACGCATGGGCGCTTTGTCCATGATATCATCATGTATCAAACTGAAATTATGAAAAAGCTCAATGGCTGCGGCGGCATTGTATGCATCGGGATCAATCTCATCAAACAACTGGTTGCCCATCAACACACAAACCGGCCTTATTCTTTTGCCGCCCAGGTTTAAAATATACTGTGCAGGGTTGTACAAGGTTTCCGGCTGCTCAGGAAAATGCCGGCTGTTGAATTTTTCTTCGAAGAGTTTTGAGAGTTCTATAAATGAATGCATATGCTTAGCCACTAAGACACAAATACGCAAAGTATTCAGCGTGTTTGCAGTTTATAATTTTATTTTTTCTTTTTTCCTATTGGTTTTGCACCAGATTTTGGTTTATTGACCGCCTGGGGTTTACCTTTTACATCTTTTATTTTCTTCCCGAATTCTCCACTTCCTCCTGCTAGTTTCTCTGTAACCCACTCATAATCCAATTGCCGCTTACTTAAATTAGCTGCTACCACTTTTATTTTTACCGCATCTCCCATGCGGAATTTTTGGCCGGTACGCAATCCAACTAATGCATAATCTGCTTCATCCAGGCGAAAATCATCATAGGCACTCAGGTCTCTTACCGTAACCATGCCTTCACATTTATGTAAAACGGTTTCAACAAAAAATCCAAAAGAAGCAACTCCGCTGATGATACCCTCAAACTCCTGTCCCAGGTAATTTTTCATATACTCTACCTGCTTGTATTTATTACCGGCACGCTCGGCTTCCATGGCTTTACGTTCCCTGTCGCTGCAGTGTTTGCAGCGCTCATCCATTTTCTTATCCAGCTTTAAATCTTTCTCTAAGCATTGCTGTAAAATGCGATGCACCATCACATCGGGATAGCGGCGAATGGGAGAAGTAAAATGGCAATAATGCTCAAACCCAAGGCCATAGTGGCCAATATTGGATGATGTGTAAACAGCTTTTGACATCGTTCTGATACCCAATTGCTCCAGCACATGCTGCTCGGGTTTACCCTGCACATCTTTCAGCATTTTATTAAAAGAGGCGGCTACCGCACGTTCATCATGCAGATCGAAAGTGTAACCAAATTTTTTGGCGAATGCCGCAAAGGGTTTCAACTTCTCATCATCAGGTGTATCATGAATCCGATATGGAAAAGGTATGGGTTCTTTATTTACTTTTATTTTAGACACATAAGAAGCAACGGCCCTGTTGGCCAACAACATAAATTCCTCGATCAGTTTATGGGCATCTTTACTTTCCTTTACAATAATGCCGATGGGTTTTCCTTTTTCATCCAGTTCAAAGCGCACTTCCTGCGATGAAAAATTAATGGCTCCTTCTTTAAATCGCTCTGCCCTGAATTTTTTAGCCAGTTCATTCAATAAAACAATGGGTTTGTTATGCAGGCCGTCTTTCTTTTCAATAATTTCCTGCACTTCATCATAAGTAAACCGGTGGTTACTGTGTATGATGGTGCGGCCCAGCCAGGTATGTTTTATCTCGGCCCGGTTTGTAATTTGAAACACGGCAGAGAAAGTATATTTATCTTCATGGGGCCTTAAAGAACACAATTCGTTGGATATTTTTTCAGGCAGCATCGGATTCACCCTGTCCGGCAAATACACGCTGGTAGCCCGTTCGTAAGCAACTTTATCAAGCAGCGTACCGGGTTTTACAAAATGGCTTACATCTGCAATGTGTACACCAATCTCATAATTTCCATTATCCAGGTTACGGATAGAGATCGCATCATCAAAATCTTTTGCATCTACAGGATCAATGGTAAAGGTTAAAATATCTCTGAAGTCTTTCCTTTTGCTGATCTCTTCCCGTGAAATATTTGGCAGCAGCTTTTTAACTTCTGCCAGTACTTCTTTATCAAAAGCCAGTGGGAAACCGGTTTCAATCAGTATCTCCTTCATGGCCATATCATTCTCATCTTCGCTCTTTAATATACTCACTACTTCGCCAATTGGTTTCTTTTCGGTTTTATCCCAGCTCAATAATTTTACCACTACTCTTTCATTATCCTGTGCGCCGTTCAGTTTATCGGCAGCAATATAAAAATCGGGAATTGGTTTTTCAGATGCAGGTATAAAAAAAGCAAAGCTCTTGCTCATTTGTATATTACCAATAAACTCGGTTTGTTTGCGTTCGGCCACTTCCACTATTTTGCCTTCCAGCCTTTTATCTTTAGATAAGCCGCTGTTAACCTGCACCCGTACAATATCGCCATGAAAAGCCCGGTTAAAGTCGTTTGGCCTTACAATAATATCCTTATCGTTTCCTTCTACAATTACGTATCCCATTCCGCTTTTCGAAATATCAAGTTTACCTTTTATTGTTGCACTTTGCGATGATTTTTTCCCGGCTGTTTTCTTCTTATGCATAGTTCTTTTTTATGTTACCCGCCTTATACCCAACAAAACTCATATTGATGCTCATTGTGATACAAGTAACAAATTATCTTTTTATGCCTGCAATGTACCAACAAATTGCTACATTCGGAAAAATGAAGGCTTGTGCAGCTGCAAACAAACACTCCCCGTAAAATTATTACACGTACAATCTGGATGCTGTCGCTGGTAAGTTTATTTACCGATATGGCCAGCGAAATGCTTTACCCGGTAATGCCGCTTTTTCTTAAACACATTGGCTATACAGCTCTGTTTATAGGAGTTCTGGAAGGCATTGCAGAATCAGTTGCAGGTTTAAGTAAAAGTTATTTTGGCAAACTGAGCGATAACAGCGGTAAACGTTTGCCTTTTGTGCAACTGGGGTATAGCTTAAGCGCCATCAGTAAACCCATGCTGGCATTTTTTGTTTACCCCTGGTGGATATTCTTATCCAGAACCATAGACAGATTGGGTAAAGGCATAAGAACCGGAGCCAGAGATGCTTTACTGAGTGACGAATGTGCAAAAGAAAATAAAGCAAGGGTTTTTGGTTTTCATCGCAGCATGGATACATTGGGTGCAGTTTTTGGACCTGCCATTGCGCTGGTATATCTATATTTTAATCCTGATGATTATAAAACACTTTTCCTGATTGCATTTTTACCGGGATTGCTGGCCATTATTGCTACACTGCCCATTAAAGAAAAAAAGAACCCTGTGTTGACAACGGCCAACAAAAAACGGCCCACGGCCAAGGTTTTTGCCTTTGCATCCTATTGGAAAAGCAGCCCTGCCCAATATAAAAAATTAGTGACTGGCTTATTGCTTTTTGCATTATTCAACAGCTCAGATGTTTTTCTTTTACTGAAGATGAAAGAAAGCGGGTTGAATGATACGGCTGTAATTGGTGTGTACATATTTTACAACCTGGTATTTGCACTGCTGGCTTATCCTATTGGTATACTGGCCGACAGGATCGGGCTTAAAAAAATATTCATTATCGGTCTGTTTGTATTCAGCCTGGTGTATACCGGGTTTGCATTTAATAACAATATAGCTGTTTTCTTTTTACTTTTTTTTCTCTATGGGGTTTATGCTGCTGCCACCGAAGGCATTTCCAAGGCATGGATAAGCAATATGGTTGATAAAAAAGATACTGCTACTGCTATTGGTACCTATTCCGGCTTTCAAAGCATCTGTGCATTTATTGCAAGCAGCCTTTGTGGTTTATTATGGTTTAATTTTGGTTCAATGATAACTTTCCTGATAACAGCAGCAGTCAGTCTTATCGTAATAATGTATCTGGCATTTTTTAAAAGAACTAATGTTTCCATTCCGTAACTTCATTAAAAATTTTTATGAACTCACCTGATACTGTTACCGGTGCCTTACAAGAATTAAAACAAAGAGGCTATACGGTGGATTTTAATATCGCCTTTGATAAAATAATCTGTTCTGATAATAAGATCTGCCTTAATCCGGATGAGTTTGAAATTGTGGAAGTGTTCCGTTTTGAAGGAGACAGCAACCCATCTGATGAGGATGTGGTTTATGCTATCGAATCAAAAGACGGCCTGACAAAAGGAACCATTACAAGCGCTTTTGGTATGTATGCCGAAACTGCTTCTTCTGAATTGATCCAAAAACTTTCGATGCACAAATAAAATACAACTGCTTATATATGAACAGAAGAAAATTTCTGCACCTCTCTGCTTTAACCGCACCAATGCTTGCTGCAAAAAAATCGCTGGCTAACGGCTTTGATGGAACGACAAAACCAATTGTCATTTCCACCTGGGATAGCGGTATGCCGGTGAATGCCGAAGCCTGGAAAATATTATCTAGCAAAGGAACTGCACTGGATGCTGTGGAAGCCGGTGCCATGCATATTGAAAACAAAATAGATTGCTGTGTAGGTTTGGGTGGTTTCCCCGACAGGGATGGCATTGTAAC
>JAOAUI010000453.1 GCA_030157685.1 Ferruginibacter sp.
ATGTATAAATTCACCATAGCCAAATTTTTGTACCCAGTTGGGCATTTTATCGGGCATGATATGTGTGTGGATATCAATCTTCATGTAAGTCAGTTAATCCGTTAATACGTTAATTGGTTAATCCGTATAGCCGCAATCACGGATTAACGGATTAACATAGCTATCCCTTCTTCACTGGTGGAGCCATCACAGATCCACATTTACTACAGGTTCTTTTATGCTCATCTGCATAAAAACCCTCCATAACCGGCGGCAGCTGCGTTACTATATCAGTGATCACTTTATACTCTTCATATAATTTATTGCCGCAATTTTCGCAATACCACAAAAAGCCATCTTCTTCAGTTTCCCTTATCTTTTCAATCACCAGCCCAACCGTATTTGGGCCTCGCTGCGGCGAATGTGGTGTTTTGGGTGGCAGCAAAAATATATCTCCTTCATTTATAGGAATATCTCTTGGTACACCGCCGTCAATAATTTTCAAAACAATATCCCCTTCCACCTGGTAATACAATTCTTCAGTTTCATTAAAATGATAATCTTTGCGGCTGTTGGGGCCACCCACCACCATTACAATAAAATTTTCGGCGTCTTTATAAATGCATTGATTACCCACCGGAGGCTTCAGCTTATCCCGGTTATCATCAATCCATTTTTTTAAATTAAAAGGAGCTGCTATAGACATAATCGTAATTTTAGACTTGTAAGTTAATTATTTTTTTGTACCAAGCAGCTACTCTTTACCCGGCTTCATTGGCGTCGCACTCTTGTACAGTACCAGGTCATTCAGCATTCAATTCAGGCGCTTCACACTCATAACTCATCACTTATAATTCATAACTAATTCTTTACCTTTAAGCCATGAACCTTGCTATTCCATATCACCTGGAAAATTTTATTGGAGGAAATTTTATTGGTCCGCTAAGCGGCAATTTTATCGACAATGTAAACCCTGCCACAGGCACTGTATACGGACAAATACCCGACAGCAACAGCAAAGATGTTGATGCAGCGGTTATGGCTGCAAAAAAAGCATTCCCTGTTTGGAGTGTTTTACCGGTTGAAAAAAGATTCCGCATCCTTAACAGGATTGCTGAATTGATTGATGAAAACCTGGAAGAACTTGCCCTGGCCGAAACCAATGATAATGGTAAGCCACTGTGGTTAAGTAAACAGGTTGATATTGCAAGGGCCTCGGCCAACTTTCGCTTTTTTGCAACAGGCATTATGCATTTTGCAAATGAAAGTCACCAGATGGAAGACAAGGCGGTGAATTATACTTTGCGCCAACCTGTTGGTATTGTTGGTTGTATTTCTCCCTGGAATTTACCCTTGTATTTATTTACCTGGAAGATAGCGCCGGGACTAGCCGCAGGCAATTGTGTAATTGCAAAACCATCTGAAGTAACACCGGTTACTGCTTTTCTTTTAGGAAAAATTTGCAAAGAAGCCGGCTTGCCCGATGGCGTTTTAAATATCCTGCATGGCGTGGGCCAGCATTGCGGCGAAGCCATTGTAAAGCATCCCGATATTAAAGCTATTTCCTTTACAGGAAGTACCAGGGCCGGCGAACATATCGCTTCTGTGGCCGCTCCCATGTTCAAAAAATTATCCTTGGAACTGGGTGGCAAAAACCCCAACATCATTTTCAATGATTGCAACTGGGAAAAAATGCTTACTGAAACCATTCGCTCATCTTTTGGCAACCAGGGACAAATATGTTTATGTGGCAGCAGGATATTGCTTGAAAGAAGCGCTTACGAAGAATTTAAAAAACACTTTATCCCGATCATAAAAAAATTAACCGTTGGCGATCCGCTGGATGAAAAAACCAAGCAGGGTGCCATTGTAAGCAAAGTGCATTTTGAAAAAATAATGAATTGCATAGCCATTGCCAAAGAAGAAGGCGGTACTATTTTATGTGGCGGCAATGCTGTTAAGTTGCAAGGCAGATGTGCAGATGGATATTTTATTGAACCAACTATCATTGAAGGATTAGATCAAAACTGCAGAACAAACCAGGAAGAAATTTTTGG
>JAOAUI010000454.1 GCA_030157685.1 Ferruginibacter sp.
TTTTTTCCGGTAATCAATGAACCCGATATTATTATTGATGCACTCTTCGGCACAGGGCTTAACAAACCATTGGAAGGTATTAGCAAAGAATTAGTAGAGCATATCAATCAATCAAAATGTAATATAATTTCCATCGACATGCCATCGGGATTGTATGCCGATAAAAGTTCAAAAGGGAATTCTATTATTAATGCAAGTCTTACCCTTTCCTTTCAAAATCATAAACTGGCATTTTTGTTACCAGAAAATGAAGACTATTGTGGCGAGGTGCATTTGCTGCATATCGGCCTTCATCCTCTATTTGAAGAAAATGAAACGGCCAATTTTGAAATGATTGATCCGGAACTCATCAAAACTATTTATAAACTCCGTTCAAAATTTGCTCACAAAGGAACCTATGGCCACGCAGCACTTATGTGTGGATCAAATGGAATGATGGGAGCTGCTGTTTTGTCTTCACTTGCCTGTTTAAGAAGCGGTGTCGGTAAGCTCACTGCCTATATTCCAAAATGCGGTTACCAGGTTTTGCAAACAACTGTACCGGAAGCTATGAGTTTTGTTGCAGGAGAAGATTATCTTTTATCGGCACCCGGAATTGAAAAAATGAAAGCGGTTGGTATTGGCCCGGGTATTGGCATGCATGCTTCTCATAAAAAATTAATTGCCGAGGTTTTTGAAAAAGTGAATGCGCCCATGGTTATTGATGCCGATGCATTAAACATCATAGCTGAAAATAAAGATTTGTTGAATGCGATTCCCAAACATTCCATATTAACCCCACATCCAAAAGAATTTGAAAGGTTGTTTGGCAAAACCGAAAGTGATTTTGAAAGACTGGAACTTGCAAAACAAAAATCGAAAGAATACGATGTTTATATTGTTTTAAAAGGACATTACAGTTTTATAAGCACACCGGAAGGCAGCGGTTATTTCAACAGTACCGGCAATGCCGGTATGGCAACTGCAGGCAGCGGCGATGTATTGACCGGAATTATTACAGGCTTACTGGCACAGGGTTACAGCCCGCCTGAATCGTCGTTATTTGGTGTTTATTTACATGGCCTGGCCGGTGATATTGCAGCTGCTGAATATTCGCAGGAAGCATTGATAGCAGGAGATATTATTGAGTGTATGGGAGAAGCATTTAAGGCACTGGTTCACTAAAAAACCCCGTTGTGCTTATGGCAGAACGGGGTTTTTTATTAAAAAAATATATTTTATCAGTTCACCAAATGCTTGCGTTGCAGTGTATATAGAATGATAAATACTGCAGCTATCAGTGTTGAAAATATCATAGCTATACCTCCAAACAATCCGCCAAAACCAATAAAGACAGCAAAAGAAACGATTGGTAATATTTCGCCTACCACGTAAATTAAATAACCCTGTTTCTTTAAATTACGCATTTGCATGGCACCATAGAAGCATAAAGCAATACCAACCAGTGCAGACAACATGATCATTAAACGGTTATCGTAAGCTTTTTTAACCATTTCATTGGCACCTGCCAAAACAGAATTCAACTGGCTGTTTTCTGTTTTTAAGGTATCCATAACTCCAGAGGCTTCATACAGTTTGTAAGCTGCTGCAGCAGAAATATAATTCCATATTGCTGATATTGCGCCCAGTGCACATCCTATATAAGTAAGGATCGTTAAAACATTCAATCCCTGCGGAAGCTTTTTCATGTCTTTGTCTTCCAGGTTAAGTGCATCTTTTGCCTGATTGAGGTTTTGATTTAAATCTGTCATAAGTTTAAAGTTTTAGGTTTAGCATACAAAATAGCAATTTGTTTTGTTTTTTCAAGGCTTTATTCAATTAATTATCAACTTAAAGTTCATAACTCATTCTATGCAGGCAATAAACTGTACCATTATGCCGGTTTTTAACCCAATTACCCTATTTTTGCCGTCCAAAATTCAGAACAAATATTACTTATGAACAATTTGATTTATGTTATTCCGGCAATGGGCATTGTAGGCCTGCTTTACACTTTTATAAAATTTGCATGGGTATCCAAACAGGATGCCGG
>JAOAUI010000455.1 GCA_030157685.1 Ferruginibacter sp.
AAACCGAAGAAATGGGCTTTATTAAGTTTGGAAGCCGGGTAGACCTGCTTTTACCCCTTGGAACCAAGGTAAATGTGGGGCTTAACCAGGTTGTAAAAGGAGGGGTAACCGTAATTGCCACCCTCAATATTTAACAGTTAGCTGTTGGTCAGGTGCAATTTCTCCCTTATTTTTACGTTTAGAAAATCAATTAAACATTATAATCATGAAAAAAGTACTTTTATTAGCTACAGCATTTTTAATGGTAACCGGCGTTGCAATGGCCGACAAAGGAAAAAAGAAAAAATGCGCTAAAGGAAAAACCTGCTGCACAAAGTCAGAAGCTAAAACAGCCGGTTGTTCAAAATCATCTAAAGATGCAACTACAACTAAAGCCTGCTGCAAAGACAAAGCAAAAGCAACTACAGTTAGTATGTAATTTTATTGCACAAAATTTATTTGAACCTTTCATTGCGGAAGGTTTTTTTATGCCCCTGATTTAAAAGATAGATTCCAGTTGCTGTAAATGTGTAACGGTGTAAGTAGGCTTAATTTCGGGCCGGGCATTAATGTGGTTTACAAAAACCGTATCCATGCCGGCATTCATGGCACCCTGTATATCGGCATCCAGGTTATCGCCAATCATTATGCTTTCAGGCAAACTTGCTTTTGCCTTATCCATCGCAAAATCAAAAATTTCCTTTTTAGGTTTCAGGCTGTTGCTGGCTTCGGATGTTATTACATGGGTAAAATAATTGCTGAGGCCGCTGTTATTTAATTTGCTCCATTGGGTCTTTTCAAAACCATTGGTGATTAAATGCAGGACATATTTTTTTGCAGTGAGGTAATCTAAAATTTCGATAGTATGAGGGAACAGTATTTTTTTTGTAGGCAATATCTCTAAAAACCGGCCACTCATTTCCCGGGCAAGGGGCTCATCGGCAATTTTAAAATCAAGCATGGTACGCCACATACGTTTCCATTTCAGGTCTTCGGAACTGATCAAGCCTTTGTGGTAGCGGTCCCACAATATTTCATTATGATATAAATATTTGGGAAAAAAATCTTCAAAATCAATTTGTATCCTTTCATCAAGGTTTAATAGGGTGTAAAGATCTGCAAGTGATGCTTTTGCGTTGGCATCAAAATCCCAAAGGGTATGGTCTAGGTCGAAAAAAAGATGTTTATATTGGGGCATTGTTCTTTTGATACAGAATTTAGATTCAGAGATATTAACTTTAACACACATTGCAAGATAACGATTTAACAAAACACGATGAACATAGTAATTACCGGCGCATCAAAAGGATTGGGAAAAGCCATTGCAGAAGCTTTTGCAAAAGATGAACAGGGCCATGTCTTTTTTCTTTGTGCCAGAAATGCAGTAGCGCTGGAAACAACGGCTAAAGATCTGCAGGAACGTTTTCCACATAATAAAATATACACCAAAACCTGCGATGTATCGGATAAAACAGCATTACAGCAATTTGTAGCATGGATACAGGGCTATACTGTAAAGATTGATATACTGGTGAACAACGCAGGCATTTACTTACCCGGCAGCGCTTATGGCGAAGACGATGGCATGTTGGAAAAGCTGATGGAAGTAAATTTGTTCAGTGCTTACCATTTAACCAGGATGATTGTGCCGGGTATGATTACTGAAAGGAGTGGCCATATTTTCAACATCTGCTCCATTGCTTCCATCATTGCATACCCCAATGGCGGTGCATACGGCATCAGCAAATTTGCCTTATACGGCTTTAGTAAAAACCTGCGGGAGGAATTGAAGCAACATGGTATAAAAGTTACGCATGTATTGCCCGGTGCGGCTTATACCGATAGCTGGAGCGGCAGTGGCATCGATTCCAAACGTATTATGGAAGCTGCCGATGTTGCCAAAATGATTCATGCCGCTGCACAGCTTTCACCCCAGGCTTGTGTGGAAGAAATTATTCTGCGCCCACAGCTGGGCGATCTCTGATTTTAACCCAGGCAGTTTAACAAATTATTTTACCCTTTATACTTTTATAACTTATCAGGCAAACAGCA
>JAOAUI010000456.1 GCA_030157685.1 Ferruginibacter sp.
TGTCTCTAGATTCAAAAATACCTGCAGGCGAAATGGATAAAAAATGGACCGATTACAAGGGCCATGTAAAACTCGTAAATCCTGCCAATAAGCGTAAGCTTGAAATAATTGTTGTTGGTACCGGCCTTGCCGGAGCCTCTGCAGCGGCGTCTTTGGGTGAGATGGGTTATAAAGTAAAAGCATTCTGTTTCCAGGATAGTCCACGCCGGGCACACAGTATTGCGGCACAAGGTGGTATCAATGCAGCAAAGAATTACCAGAACGACGGTGATTCTGTTTTCCGTTTATTTTACGATACGGTTAAAGGCGGAGATTACCGTGCAAGAGAAGCTAACGTTCATCGCCTGGCCGAAGTGAGTGCAGCCATTATTGATCAATGTGTGGCACAGGGTGTTCCTTTTGCAAGAGAATATGGCGGCTTATTAAGCAACCGTAGTTTTGGTGGTACACAGGTGCAGCGCACATTTTATGCAGCCGGACAAACCGGTCAGCAGTTATTATTAGGCGCATACAGCGCTTTAGAAAGACAGATTGCGCTTGGCAATGTAACCATGTACAACCGCCACGAAATGCTGGACATTGTAAAGATAGATGGCAAGACAAGAGGCATTATAGCAAGAGATTTGGTTAATGGAAATTTAGAAAGACATTTTGGTCATGCTGTTTTGTTATGCACCGGTGGATATGGAAACGTATTCTATTTAAGTACCAATGCCATGGGCAGTAACGTAACCGCAGCCTGGAAGGCGCATAAACAAGGAGCTTATTTTGGCAATCCTTGCTTTACACAAATTCATCCAACCTGTATACCTGTTAGTGGCGATTATCAAAGTAAATTAACATTGATGAGCGAAAGCTTACGCAATGATGGAAGGATTTGGGTGCCCAAACAAAAAAATGATAACCGCAAGGCTGTTGATATACCGGAAGAAGAAAGAGACTATTATTTAGAACGCCGTTACCCTGCATTTGGTAACCTGGTGCCTCGTGATGTGGCTTCCAGGGCGGCTAAAGAAAGATGCGACGAAGGTTACGGCGTAGGTACCACCAAGCTGGCTGTTTATTTAGATTTTAAAGATGCTATTGTTCGTTATGGTAAAATTGAAGCCGGAAAAACCGGCAATGATACTGCAGACCATGATTCAATAGTAAAAATGGGTAAAGCTGTTGTAGAAGAAAAATACGGCAACCTGTTTGAAATGTATGAAAAGATAACCGGCGAAAATCCTTACGAAATGCCGATGAGGATTTATCCGGCCGTACATTATACCATGGGCGGGCTTTGGGTTGATTATGAATTGAAAACTACTGTTGATGGGTTATATGCATTGGGAGAAGCCAACTTCAGTGATCATGGTGCAAACCGTTTGGGAGCAAGTGCTTTAATGCAGGGCCTTGCCGATGGTTATTTTGTTATTCCTTACACTTTGGGTAATTACCTGGCTGATGATATCCGCACAGCATCCATTCCAACTTCACATCCTGCTTTTGAAGAAGCAGAGAAAAAGGTTAGCGACAGAATTAATACATTGATGAATATAAAAGGAAAACAAACGGTAGAAAGTTTTCACAAGCGCTTAGGAAAGATCATGTGGGACAAATGCGGTATGGCCCGCAATGCACAGGGATTACAGGAAGCCATCACAGAAATACAGGCATTGAAAAAAGAATTCTGGAGCGATGTAAAAATACCGGGTGATATTAATGAAATGAATCCCGAACTGGATAAGGCCGGCAGGGTAGCAGACTTTATAGAGTTGGGAGAATTGATGTGTAAAGATGCCTTGAACAGGAATGAAAGCTGTGGCGGACACTTCAGGGAAGAATCGCAAACTGAAGATGGCGAAGCAAAACGTGACGATGATAATTACAGTTTTGTATCGGCATGGGAATATAAGGGAGAAAGCGACTGGCAACTGAACAGGGAACCACTGACTTTTGAAATTGTAAAACCAACGCAACGTTCATATAAATAAAATGAAAGTAAGCGGATTCACCTTTGTAAAAAACGCAGTAAAATATGAATACCCGGTTGTAGAATCAATCAAATCGATTTTACCAATTGTAGACGAAATGATTGTTAGCCTGGGAGATTCGGAAGATGAAACAAATAAACTGGTTGAATCAATTGATTCTGACAAAATAAAGATTATTCATTCGGTTTGGGATAACAGTTTACGTGAGGGTGGAAAAGTGCTGGCTGCGGAAACAGATAAGGCAATGGATGCAACCGCACCTGACAGCGATTGGCTCTTTTACATACAGGCAGATGAAGTACTGCATGAACAGTATCATCCGGTGATATTGAGTGCCATGGAAAAATATAAAGATGATAAAAGGGTAGAAGGATTATTATTCAACTACAATCATTTTTATGGCAGTTATAAATTTATTGGAGATGGCAGGAAATGGTATTCAAAAGAAATACGTGTTATCCGTAACAGGATAAATGTACGTAGTTGGAAGGATGCCCAGGGCTTCAGGATAAACGGCAGAAGACTTCAGGTGAAATTGATAAATGCCTGTATCTATCATTATGGCTGGGTTCGTAACCCGGTGATCATGCAGGAAAAAGAAGCAGCCTTCAGTGATTTATGGTTTTCAGGAGAAGAGCATGAGCAAAGAAAAAAAGCATGGAATGAAAAGGTAACAGAATTTGATTACTCCAATATTGACTCGGTTTCAATGTTTGCAGGTACACACCCTGCTGTGATGAAAGCCAATGTGGAAAAAGAAAACTGGACTTCGAATATCAATATTCAAAAGAAAAATTTTAAAAATATAAAACACCGGATATTAAATTTTTTATGGCGGAATTTTGGATGGCGCCCCTTTGAATACAGCAATTATAAACGTATTTAAGTATTATGGAACACTACAACATGAACCTCACACTGAAAGTGTGGAAGCAAAAAAACACAAAAGCAGGTGGTAGTTTTGAAACCTACCAGGTAAAGGATATTTCTTCCGAAATGTCTTTCCTGGAAATGTTTGATGTGTTAAACGAACAACTGATCACAGAAGGTAAGGACCCGATTGCTTTTGACCACGATTGCCGTGAAGGAATCTGCGGTATGTGCAGTATGTATATTGATGGCAGGGCACATGGTCCCTGGACAAAGAATACGGTTTGCCAGTTACACATGCGTGCCTTTAAGGATGGAGATACCATCGTGGTAGAACCATGGCGTTCTGCGGCTTTCCCGGTTATTAAAGATTTGATGGTTGACCGTGGATCTTTTGACCGCATTATGCAGGCTGGTGGTTTTATTTCTGTAAATACCGGTAATGCTGTTGATGCAAATGCTTTGCCCATTGACAAAAAAGATGCTGATAAAGCTTTTGATGCTGCATCATGCATTGGTTGTGGCGCCTGTGTTGCTGCATGCAAGAACAGTAGTGCTATGTTATTTGTAAGTGCCAAAGTATCTCAATTGGCCTTATTACCACAAGGGCAGCCAGAGCGTGAATCAAGGGTGTTGAATATGGTGGCGCAGATGGATAAGGAAGGGTTTGGTAACTGTACCAATACTTATGCATGTGAAGCCGAATGTCCGAAAGGAATTTCAGTATCTAACATTGCCAGGATGAACAGGGAGTATTTGAAAGCCGGTTTAACTACTGAACAGTAATCATAAATTGATATAAAAATATAAGACCTTCTGCATAAGAAGGTTTTTTTATGGCCAAAAGAAGGTTTTCCTGTCTTATACAATAATTAGTAATTTTAACCTACTAATCCCAAAAAACTATTGAACCTTAAAAGGATATACTTATTCCTGCTGTTTATTTTGATTGTGCAGTTTATTCATGCACAGATTAATCCGCCGTCGCTTTCCAATCTTCGTAAAAAAACAATCAGTACCCGGGGGCAAACTGTTAAACTGGATTCTTTAAGCCTGATTCCAGGCTCTGTGATTATTGAAGGCGTTTCTCCTTATTACTATAAAGTGGATGAAGTTAATGGAACCATTATCTGGCTGGATAAACCAGACACGGAAAATGTAACGGTTACTTACCGCATATTTCCATATAAGTTAAATGCAGTTGCAAGGCATTTAAATTACGACAGCATCCGTTATAATTTTTTAAGCAATAACGCTTTTACCTTAAAGGTGGGCTCAAGGCAAACCAACCCGCTGATGGATTTTGGTAACATTAAATCGGAGGGAAGTTTTGGCCGCGGCATTTCGTTTGGTAACAGCCAGGATGCGGTAGTGAGCAGCAGCCTGAATTTGCAATTGAATGGTTTTATTGGCGACAGCCTGGAGTTGACCGCAGCCATAACAGATAACAATATTCCTATACAACCCGACGGCAATACGCAGGACCTGCGTGACTTTGACCGTATTTACCTGCAGGTAAAGAAAAAAGGCTGGCAGGCAAATTTTGGCGATATTGATATACGCCAGAGCAAAAGTTATTTTCTTAATTTTTATAAAAGATTGCAGGGTGTTTCTTTTATCACAGATAATAAGATCACAAAAAATATTTCCAACTCGCTGTTGCTGAGCGGCGCTATTGCCAAAGGAAAATTTACCCGCAACCAGTTAACGCCATTTGAAGGGAACCAGGGGCCATACCGGCTTACAAGCCCCAATTTAGAACTGTATTTTGTGGTGCTGGCCGGAACAGAAAGGGTATATATGGATGGAGAATTACTAAAACGCGGCGAGGACCAGGACTATATTATCAATTACAATACGGCCGAATTAACCTTTACGCAAAAAAGGCTGGTTACAAAAGATAAAAGGATTCAGGTAGAGTTTGAATATGCCGACCGTAATTTTTTAAACTCACAGATCTATGCAAGTGACGAGGTGAATTTTAAAAATAAATTTTTTCTGAACATTGGTTTTTACAATAATACCGACGCAAAAAATTCTTCTATAAACCAGGTGCTGGATGCCAAACAGAAACAGTTTTTAGCTGATATTGGTGATGGTATTGATTCGGCTTATTACGAGAATGCTGTAAGAGATACATTGAGCGCCGGTAAAATATTGTACAAAAAAATTGACACTTTGTACAATGGTACTGTGCATGATTCCATTTTTGTTTTTTCAACCAATCCCAATGATATACTGTATAATTTAAGCTTTACCTACCTGGGGCCCGGCAGAGGAAATTATACTGTGTTGCAAAGCGCTGCCAATGGCAAAGTTTTTGGCTGGGTACAGCCAGATGTAAACAACAATAAACAAGGAGATTATGCCCCGGTACTCTTACTGGTATCACCTAAAAAACAACAGTTGATCACCATTGGTGGCGAATACGTTTTTAACCCTAAAACAAAACTTAAGGCTGAAGTAGCCATGAGTAATTATGATATAAATCTTTTTTCAGGTAAAGATAAAAGTAACGACAGGGCCTTTGCTACAAAACTGCAGTTTATTAAAGATGCTGCTAAAATAAACTTATTACAAAGGCCCATACTGATGCAGACAAAACTGGGGTATGAATTTGTACAAGGGAGATTCAGGCCCATTGAGCGTTTGAGAAATATTGAATTTCTTCGAGACTGGAGCTTGCCATACGATATTAGTTTTGCTGATGAACATATCATTAATGCAGGGATAAAGTTTGCAGACACAGCAGGGAACTTTGTTCAGTATGATGTTACGAATTATAACCGCAGCGATAAATACAATGGCCTGCGGCATACAGTAAATACTTACAATGATTACAGCGGCTGGAAACTTACCAACCAGTTTATTGTAACCACCATTAATAATCCAATTCAGGAGGGAACTTTTGTACGCCCAACTGTTGACCTGAAAAAAGAACTGAACCGCTTAAGAAAAATGCAGGTTGGTATTAAGTACAACAGCGAAAACAATAACCTGCGTGATAAAAAAAGCGATACCCTGAATGTATTCAGCTACGCTTTTAATGTGTGGGAACTGTACGTAAAATCAAATCCCGAGAAAGCAAACCGGTGGGGTGTTTCTTACTTTTCAAGAACCGATTTGCTGCCATCAAAATACAAACTGGAAAGGGCTGACCGAAGCGATAACTATAATTTATTTACCGATCTGCTTAAAAGCGAAAAACACCAGTTTAAATTAAATGTAACTTACCGTAAGCTGCACATTTTTAACAGCACCATCAGCAGGCAAAAGGCCGATGAAAGCCTGCTGGGCAGGGCAGAGTATTATGTAAACGAATTAAAGGGCTTTGTGGTGGGTAATGTGTTGTACGAGCTTGGATCGGGCCAGGAGCAAAAAAGAGAATACACTTTTGTAGAAGTACCGGCAGGACAGGGAGAATACACCTGGATTGATTATAACAACAATGCAATTCCGGAACTGAATGAATTTGAAATTGCTGTTTTCCAGGATCAGAAAAAATACATCAGGGTATTTACACCGAGCAACCAATATGTAAAAGCAAATTATGTTCAGTTCAATTATAGTTTTACATTGAACCCCAAAGCAATTTTAAAACCAAACGTTACCGGCTTTAAGAAAATTTTAGCCCGTTCCAGCACCAGTTCTGCTTTGCAGATAAATAAGAAAGACATCAGTACAGGAAGCTTTCAATTTAACCCGTTTACCAGTAAACTGGTAGATACTACATTGATAACCCTGAACTCTTTTTTATCAAATACTTTATTTTTTAACCGCAGCAATATTAAATGGGGCTTTGATGTTACGCACAGTATCAGCAATGCAAAATCTTTATTGAGTTATGGATTTGAAAGCCGCAGGCTTCGTAGCCTGGTTGGAAAACTTAGGTGGAATATCAGCAGGAGTTTTGTAACCACATTCAGTTATAAGCAACTAAAAAATGTTTTAAATACCACCGGGCCAAAATTTGATAACCGTAATTACCTGGTGCTGCAAAATATATTTGAGCCTTCTTTATCTTATGTACATAAAACCAGTTTAAGGGCTACTATAACCTATGCATACGGTAAAAAAAGAAATACCATTGATTCACTGGAAGCAGCGGCCAATCATGTATTTTCGGCTGATGTGCGTTACAATATTCTCAGCAGCAGCACACTTAATGCAAGGTTTTCGCTGAACCAGATAAGCTATAAAGGTTACACCGGTTCGGCAAATACAACCGTTGGGTATATTTTGCTGGATGGATTATTACCCGGTAAAAATTATTTATGGAATCTTGAATTTACAAAGCGCCTTGCAGGTAATATTGAAATGAGTGTTCAGTATGAAGGACGTAAACCGGAAGCTGCAAGAACGGTACATATCGGCAGGGCATCTATCAGGGCTATTTTTTAACCGAACAGCCATCCTTTTTTCAGATTGCTGATTCCTTCGCCAATCTTAAATCCGTTATTGTACACTTCAATTTTATAATCGCCTTTTTCAAAATTGGTATTTTGTTTCCAGTCAATGCTTACCGGCTGGCGTTGCCCCTGTGTATAGTTAATATCAATTTTCTGCGTATAATATTTCTCGGCTCCATCCCTGGTGCTGAATTTTCCCGAGCCCAAAGCTTCTGCTGCAAGCGGCTTTCCGTCCGGGCCGGTTATGCAAACGAAAATGTTTTTAGTGCCCGATTGAGCAACCCTGTTCTCATCTATATCAAACGTAATACGGAGTTTATCAACTTTTTTTGCAGTGCTTGTTTTCTTTTCTTTGCCACTTTTTGTTTCATCAATACCTAATATAGAAAAATTGGAAGCGTGCAGGGTAGTAGCTATATCAATCACTTCTTCCTTTTCTTTAATTACAGTGGTAGCCGAATCGTAATCCTTTAGAACTTTATCACGCTCTTTAATTACCGTATTTTTTTCCTGGATAAGCACCAGTTTTTCTCCCTTCAATGTTTCAACCTGCGATTTATAGCCCATTATATCGGTATTCAATGATGCGATCAAACCCTTTGCTTCGGCCAGTTCCTGTTCTGTGGCACCAACTTTCGACAGTAGCTGCTGTATCCTGTTTCTTTTGGCTGCAATCTCACGGTCTCTTTTAGATATGGTGCTGTCTTTACTGTGCATCATATTAGCACTGCTGGTCTTTATCATGTCGTAAAGCCTGGTAGCATCTTCCAGTTCTTTTTGTAATTCATCCCTTTGTGATGAAGTGTTGGTAATTACCAGATCCTTTTGCTGAAAGGTTTGCTCGGTTTTACTTGTAAGCCAGATGATATAGCCCCAGCTGCATAATAATGCAATGACTAGCCCTGCAATCAGATAATTACGCCACTTGTTTTGCTGTAAAGGAACTGCAGGCTGCACTAACTTTTCTGTAACAGGATAGTTTTCGAAACTCATTATTAAGGTTTTTTAGCAGAGAAATGCAGAATCAGTTTATGATAAACCTGTAAACTGATTTTTTTCTTCCAAAATTATGCCAAAGATAAAAATTCATTTAAACAACGCTTTTATAGCAGCGTTATTGCTGTGTTAAAAACTTTTTAGGGTTGCCAACCTTTAATAAAAAGCCTGCATCAAAAAAAATAGCTTGGGCAAGGTTGGCAACCCTTTAACTCAATGTGCTATGTATTATCTTTGAGCTATGAGTGCAGAAAAAATTATAAGTGAATGGCAGAAGAAGGTTTTTAAGAACATTTACTGGCTTGAAGGGGAAGAGGATTATTATATTGACATGGTAGTGGATTATGCCGAACACAAAATTCTGGATGAGGCAGAAGCCGGGTTTAATTTAACGGTGTTTTATGGTAAAGATGCCGGCTGGGCGACAGTTGTAAATGCATGTAAAAGATACCCCATGTTTGCCGAGCGCCAGGTGGTTTTGCTGAAAGAAGCCCAGCAGATGAAAGATATTGATAAGCTGGAAAGTTATGTGGAGAA
>JAOAUI010000457.1 GCA_030157685.1 Ferruginibacter sp.
ATTTCTGCGATTGTTCCTTCCATGATGATATAATTTAAGTAAGGTTAATAATATTAATTTCTGCTCGGGAATATACCTTCGAGGCAGATGATAAAATTCATGGCCTGGTAGGGCTGTAACGTATTGATGGGTGTGTTTCCGCTTGGTGTTTGCGGTGCAACCGTAACACCTGACAGTGATGCAGGCGCCATGGCGCTGTTATCAGTAGCTGTTGAATAAATAGCATCGCCATTGCCCGCCAGGAAATTATTGACAGCAACCGGTGTTGTGCCTTCGCCACTGGCAACTGCAATAGCCGCATTACCGGTTACTGCATGGGTATGGCCACCAACGTTAAGGGCAGTAAGTGTAATATTTTCTGAACCTGCCATTTGGCCCAGTGCATAGGCCGAAAGGCCCGGGCCCTGGCCGTTATGGATGGGCACCCTGCTGCGCAGGTCGGGTAAGCCAAAGGTTGTTTGTCCGTCGCCGCCATAGGTGGTTCCTACCAAAGAGAACAACGCCGTATAATTGGCAATAGACATGAGCTGCCCCTGGCAAAATGCCCAGCTCATGGGTGCAAAATTGCCTGCAAACATTCTTACTTCTGAAATATATCCTTCCATGATGTTATAATTTAAAGTTTTGGTTAATGGTTTTAATTAGTTCCTGGAAGGGAATATTCCCTGCAGGCAAATAATATAACTGATAGCGGTATATGGCATCAGATTGCTTACCGGCGTACCGCCTGAAGAACCCAATGAAACCGCCACTGTTGCAGGCTTCATGGTTCCTCCACCTCCTGCAGCTTTGTACTTGGGGGTGGTATCGTTGGCAAAATAATTACCGGCGGGTGTAAGTGCATTGGCAGGCACCGTGGTGGTAAGCATTTTAGCAGCACCCGCAATAACATGCGTGTGAGATGGTATATTGGCTGCTGTGATGGTAGAGCTTTCAACTCCCGTAAGCTGGCCAAGCTGGTAAGTACTTAATCCCGGACCGGTGCCCGTACCTACTGCTACCCTGCTCTGCATATTGGGCAGGGCAAAATTGGTGGTACCGTTACCACCATAGGTAGTACCTAAAATTGAAAAGAGGGCCTGGTTTTGGTTGATAGCCAGCAACTGCCCGTTGCAGTAAGCCCAAAACCTGGGTGAAAAGGTTGCTGCGAACATGCGTATTTCGCCAATTGTTCCTTCCATAATAAATAAGGTTTAAAGTGTTAGAATGGTTAATGATGGATAAATATAGAAATAATATTTTGATATGTCAAGCCCCAAAACAAAAACAGGTGAAAATACCTGCTTCAGTTTATTCCAGAACCCACTTCAACATGCAGGGGTACCCAGGTAGGTTTTGTTTGGCCGCATTCACTTCATCCAGCGCCATGCCTTTCCATTGCAACATGGGCAGGCCAAAATAATTTTTATTGCTGAAATTATCGGCAATATAACTGCCGCCGCCTTTGTATCCGTCGTCGTGAAAAACAACATAGGGGTCTAAGCCCAGGTGCATACATGCTGCATAGGACCATGCAATGGCCATCATTTCCTCGGCTTCACGCTGTTCCCTTTTTTCAATGGCAGCTGCCGAAAGCGTATGCCTTTCAGCAGCAGGCACTACAGCGATGTGGCCGGCTTCGTGTAAAATATCGCCGGGGTAGCTGAGCGTTTCCTTATCAATGATAATATTGCCATTACGAATAGTAAGCCCGGGCAGAAAGCAGGGTTCATCCAGTTTTTCGAATTTTGTTTCAATACCAATTTCATTTAAAAATGAAATACATGTTGCAAGGTATTCATCCCGGGGCAGCTTACAGTGCGGGATAAGTTCAGTTTTATTTTCCGGCATATTATTTTGGCTGATGATTTAATATGATGAAGTTAATTTACAACCGCATTAAAAATAAATTATTTTTTTGTTTATTTTTTTGGGTATTATAAAGCAATACAGGCGAATCTCTGCGATGGATGTAAAATGAATAAGAACCTTATACTGTAATCATACCTGCTGTCAGATTACAGCCTTTATGTTTGGTTTAAAAAGCACAAACTAACGATACCGATAAATTGCCATTTACACATATATAATCAAAATTATTTTGTTGTTACTGCTTCTTTTATTTGCATAGTAAAAATGTAAATACTAATTTGTAGGCTAATCTAAACCAGAACCAACCTCAGCAACATGAATACAAGGAGAAAATTTTTATTGAGCGGCAGCATGGCCACCGCCGCTTTACTTACAGCCAAACCATTTACTACCCTTGCCAACAGCATCAGCCCGGTAACCGGTTTCCGCATCAACAATAACAGCCTGGTTCTGGCTCACACCGGTAATACAATGGGTTCTGTAAAAAATGAAACCCTGCAACATATTACCAATCTTAAAAACAACAATGCAAACCTGATCCTTTTACATGCAGGTAACACCGCCCCTGCGGTACAACCTGTTTATGATGCTTCGCTCCACAGTGGCGAAAGCTTTTCTGTTTTGGCCAATGATTATAAGATCATTTATAAAGGCGATATTAAGACCGGTGTTATCACAGCAAATAATCAATCTGCCACTGCAGAAAGTATCAATACACTTGCTATGTTTCTAAAGAAGGAAAAAAACTGCCACCTGGTGATATGCCTTTCTCAACTGGGATATAAATCTGCCAATGGCTTAAATGACCTGGCACTTGCAGCTGCTTCCACACACCTGGATGTGATCATTGGCGGGCATGCTGATGATTTCTGCAAACGCCCTGTTATTGCCCGGAATAAGAACAAAGAAGAGGTAATTATTAACCACGCAGCAACCCACGGTTTGGCTTTACGTAAAATTGAAATAGGTTTTGACAACCGTGGCAAAAGAAGCCAGGTTGCGTTTACCAAAGCCTGTTAATCTGTATCTTCAGGGCTGTTAACTTTAAGCCAATCAATGCATGCAGATCATCAAGTACCTGAAATTACCCTTATTTTTTGATGCCGGGTTGTTGCAGCAGGAAGTGGATGCATTATCTGCACCACAATGGCTTCCCCATTACCAGGTTAAACATTATGAAGGCGAATGGACCGCCATTCCTTTACGCAGTATGGGCGGCAAGGCCGATGATATTTTCATCTCACCAACAGATAACCGGGATTACCAGGATACCGTTTTTTTAGACAACAGCCCTTACCTGCAAAAAGTATTGCAAAGTTTTCAATGCCCGTTGCAGGCAGTACGGTTGTTAAAACTCAATGCAGGCAGCTATATAAAAGAACACCGCGATGCGGAACTGAATTATGAAAATGGTGAAATACGTTTGCATATCCCGGTATGTACACACCCCGATGTGGAATTTTATCTTGATAAAGAAAGATTAACCCTGCAGGAGGGCGAATGCTGGTATATGAATTTTAACCTGTTGCATGCTATCAATAATAACAGCCCCGTAAACCGGGTACACCTGGTAATAGATGCGGTGGTTAATGAATGGATTACCGGAATTTTCAACAGCCCGGATATTGTTGTAAAAAAAGAAACAGAAGACCTTTCAAAAGTTTTTGATGAAGCAACAAAAAAACAAATGATCCTGCAGTTCAGGGAAATGAATACTACACTAAGCCATAAAATGGCAGATGAACTGGAAAAAGAATTATCAACAGCCCCGCAATAAAAAAGTTCCCGTATTTTTATCCATACAAAACGTTTCAACCCTTTAGTACCATAGCGCATGTTTAATAAATTAAAGCTGATTAAAGCAGTTGTTTACCGGTTTTACAGTTCCATCATCACTTTCATCATTGCTTACCTGCTCACCAAAAACCTGGTGGCATCCATCTCCATAGGTATCATAGATTCACTCATAAAAATATTTTCCTATTATGCGTTTGACGAAATCTGGGCAAAGCTTACAGGATTTAATACCAAACCCGCTGTTATTTTTTTAACCGGTTTGAGCGGTTCGGGCAAAACCACCATTGCCAAAGCACTGGTTGAAAAATATAAAAAGAAAGGTGTTACACCGGTATTACTGGATGGTGATGAGATCCGGAAAGTGATCCATCAAACAGGTTTTGATGAAGAATCGAGAAAGAAACATAATTTAAATGTTGGTTACATGGCTTCACTTTTAGAAAGCCAGGGAAACGTGGTGATCGTTTCGCTGATATCGCCTTATATAGATATCCGAAACGAGATCAGGGGCATGTGTAAAAAATTTGTGGAAGTGCATGTAAGCACCGACATTAAAGTTTGTATGGAACGTGACCCCAAAGGATTATATGCCAAAGCCATTGCCGGTGAAATAAAAGAATTTACCGGAATATCGGCTCCGTATTATCCTCCTGAAAATCCTGAAGTGTTAATAGATACCGGAGTGCTGAACATGGCAACCTGCACTGATAAAATATTTAAAGCAGCAACCAAATGAGATACAATTTATTTATAGGAAGGTATCAAAGTCCGCACAAGGGCCACATGCATATTTTTGATACTTTTTTAAAAGAAGAAAAGCCGGTATTGATTGCCATTCGTGACATAGAACCTGATGCTGCCAATCCACTAACAGCCGGTGAAGTAAAAACGCTTTGGGAAAAAGTGTATGAAGGTAACCTGTTGGTGAAAGTGATCATCATTCCCGATATTGAATCGGTGAATTATGGAAGAGGTGTTGGCTATGCCATAAATGAAATCAATGTTCCGCAAACCGTTGCCGCCATTTCGGCCACCGAGATCAGGCGTCAGGTAATTGCAGGTGAACAGGGATGGAAAGAATTTGTGGATGGGAATATTCATGAAATGCTGACCGCTTATCTGCAATCAAAATAATTAATTCAAAAATGCTTCATGAATAAACCCTCCCCTATAGCCGGATGGATCCCCATAAAATTATACCCCGAAGATCAAAGCCTGCTTTGCCGCTGGCTGTATGCCGGCGATAAAGCATTTGATGAACCTTTTTTTGATGAAAGTATTTCTGTCTGCCGCTCACTGTTTTCCGAAAACTGGCATGTAAAAAGAAGTATGAGCAGCACGGACGTATTGGCTGATTGGGCAAAAGAGATGGACAATATTAAACCAACTGCTTTTATTTTTCATATCTCCCGTTGTGGCTCTACTTTAATTTCGCAAATGCTGGGCATGCAGCCCTCCAATATTATTTTACCGGAAGTTCCTTTTTTTGATGAACTGCTGCGGTATGGAAAAATGCATAACTGTATGCCGGCCATATTACCACAACTACAGGCTGCTGTTTCATTATACGGCGCCAACCGCACCGGCAAATATGAACAGCTTTTTATTAAAACAGACAGCTGGCATATTCATTTTTATAAAGAGCTAAGAGCGCTTTATCCTGATGTTCCATTTTTCTTACTGTACAGAAAGCCTGATGAAGTACTGCGTTCGCAGCAAAAAAAAAGAGGCATGCAGGCGTTGCCCAATTTACTGGAAGCAGATATTTTTGATTTTGATAAAGATAAGATCTCAACCATGCATCTTGATGAATACATGGGTATGGTGATTGAAAGTTATTTAACTGCATTCCTGGAAATTTTACAAAAAGACAAAGCAGCTTATGCAGTAAATTACCATGATGGGGCCATGGAAATTGTAGATACCATTGCATCTGTTACCGGCCTGCAAATTTCAGAAGAAGAAAAACTGCTGATGCAAAAAAGGGCCGGCTTTCATGCCAAATTTCCCGAGCAGGTATTCAGCGAAGAAAAGCCGGAAGCGCCTGTGCCGGAATTTTTAAAAAGATCGTTTGAATTGTACGAAAGCATTGAGCAAATGAAATTGAAAGCATTTTAATTTTACATGATAGCAATCTACAGGTCGGCCCACATCCTGAACAAATTACTATGTGTTTGCAACAACAAATTGGTTGCGGGTGCATTGGGCGCCTGCTGATATAATGCGCTGTGCACCTGGTTGAGTTGAAAAAGTACCTGGCGCTGTTCGGCATCTTTTACATTGCTTTGTATCCAGGTAACGGCAGCTACCCTTTCGCCGCTTTTTATTTCATTAACACAGTGCAGGTACTGGCATGGATACAGCACAGCATCGCCTTTGGCCGGTTTAAATGCAGAGGATGTTGTATCAGCCTGGATAACCAGTTCCCCCCCTTCGTATGTATCCGGATCACTTAAAAAAACAGTCATGGCCATATCGGTCCGTATGGGCGGTGTACCCATTACCGGGCTGTCTACATGCCAGCCATAATATTTACCGGGTGTGTACTTGCTTATCAAAAACGGATAAATATTTTTGGGCAATGCCGCAATATTAAACAGGGGGCTTTGCTGCAAAGCTTTACTGATAATATCCTGTATGGTTGTAAGATTTTCGTTGCCGGATGCCAGCTGCAGGTTGTTTTTCACTTCTTTGGCAGCCATGCTGGCTGTTAATTTTCCATCAATAAATTCTGACCGTTCAATCAGGGCATCAATTGCCATTAATTCTCCGGCTGTAAGTAAAGCAGGTATATGAAATAGTTTCTGGCTCATAAAAAATAATTAGCGGTATGATAAAGATAAAATTTACGCTGTAATGATAAACCATTATTTATAAAGCTGCCATAACCCCAACCTTTTTTTTATTTTATCCTTTTCCACAAAAGTCTTTCTTATTTTTAAAGCATGAAATTTCAATTCTGGTCTGTGGGTAAAAATCATGAGCCTTATGTAAAAGAAGGTATTGAATTATTTACCAAAAGAATAAGCAATTATTACCCGGTTGAATGGAATATACTGCCAACGCCAAAAAATGCAGCCATGCTCAGTGAAATGGACCTGAAGAAAAAGGAAGGCGAAATGATTACCGGTTTTTTACAAAAAGAAGATTGGCTGGTTTTGCTGGATGAGAACGGCAAGATGCTTTCCAGCGAAGGATTGGCAACATTTATACAACAAAGGGCGAATGAAAGTACCAAAACGATCGTGTTTTTAATTGGCGGCGCCTATGGCGTTAGTGATGCTGTAAAGCAACGGGCCAATTATACCTGGAGCTTATCCAAACTTGTTTTTCCACACCAGCTGGTGCGATTGATATTAGCCGAACAGGTTTACCGTGCCTGCAGCATCAACCGCAACGAAAAATATCATCACAGTTAGCATCTGCCACAGATTATTTTTTAAACTGCTTCGCAGTTTTTGATTTGCCACAGAGGCACAGAAGCACAGAAAAGAACATGTAACTCTTCTGTATTATTTCAGTGCTTCCGTGCCTCTGTGGCAATAAACATTTGCGAAGCAAATAAAAATAGTCTGTGCAAATCCGTGGCAAAAACAAAAAAGCCCCGTCCTGCAAAATGCGGGACAGGGCAGCTTATAGTGTACGGATGGAATTATTGTTTTATCAGCTTCTCTACTATGGTTGCATCATCTGTTTTAATCTGCAACATATAAGGTGCCGACGGAAGTTTATCCAGGTCGTTAATGGTAAACCAGTTAAACCCTTTTAACCCTTTTACTGATTTGGTGAACACCATACGGCCATTGATATCTATAAATCTGAAATCAACCATGGTATTGTGTGTAAGCGTGAGGTACACATCAATTTTTCCGGTGAAAGGATTGGGCGCAACTTTTGTAACCAACTGTATGCCATCTTCAATTCGTATGATGACGATCTGGCTGTATTCAAATTTGCCGTCAAAATCAATGATCTTTAAACGGTAGTAATTCACCCCTTTCATTGGTGTTGGATCAACCAGGTCGTAACTGGTTGGTGTGCTGCTGTTTCCTTTTGCTGCTACTGTAGCTATTTTACTAAAATTCCTGCCATCGCTTCCACGCTCTACTTCAAAATGTTTGGTATTTAATTCATTGGCAGTAACCCAGTTCAGGTCTACCCTGGCACCATTTAACCGGCCGCTGAAACTGATCAATTTAACCGGCAATGTCATTTGCCAGCTTACGGTTACTGTTGCGGGGCTGGGGTCATAAAAACCGGCCGCATCCAAAGATGCATACATGAATGTTGCCACATGGGTAATATCATCCGGATCTATTTTCAGCAAAACAGGATTAAAGTTCGTGATTACCTGGTTTAGTGTTACCAAAATGTTGTTGTAATATAACTCTGCCCCAACAGGCAATTTTGTAATTTTATAGGTCTTACCCGAACCATAAATACCATCTTCAGGATCTGAACCTGTAAGCCCGGTAGAAATATCATATTTAACCCCGGGCGTGTTCATGGTATAGACAATTGTCTTATCATCCGAATCCGGTAATCTTTCAATACCAAAATTAACATTGGTAACATTACCCAACGCAGTTGTAACTGAAATTATACAGTTTGGTACCCCGGGTTTATTACCGGTACCAGCAGCATTACCGGTTCCATACGCATCGCCTGTAGGTGCCCAGTTACCTGCAACATACGATGTACCTGCATCAGCAGGAGGAGGATCGCCCAGGTTTACACTGATGGTACTTAAGCGAAGCGTGTAATTGGTATAAACATCGGCATCCGGGAATGTATATGCTCCCGTAGTGCCATTTAAAGTTGTTCTTCGTACTACAAAACCGGTTGAGTCAACCAGGTATGCATATACAGCCGAACCTGTAATGTTACCAATTGCAGTACCGTTTATGATACCATCGGTAAGCCCGTTGGCATCGTGGTAAAGTGTACCGCTGATGCTGATCTTGTTTTTTGCAATACCAAAATCATAGGGCGCCAGGCAGGTTTGCATACTGGTGGCTGTAAAGCTTCTTTGCAATACGGTTGTGGTATGATGATATGCCGGAACTGTGGCCGGGTCAAGCCTGGTGATATA